>NZ_BDHF01000008.1:0-53464 GCF_054786115.1 Treponema sp. R80B11-R83G3
TTATCCGCATAAGATTGCGTCAGGTTTCGGCGCTTGCGCCGTTCTTTCAAATAATCGCTTTTATCCCAATCCCAAAACAAAGCGGAAAATTCAGCAAAAGTCGGCATTTCCTTTGGTCCCGGAAGTAGCTTCCCTTTCCTGTTCAACAAATTACAATAATTCCTTGCCGCCGTCTTATTGCTCTGTCCAGTAGTCCAGGGACCTAACCGTTTCCCCTCGCCGTCATAAGCGTAATAATAGACCACTGTTTTCCCCGAAGGAACAACCCTTGTAAACAAAGTAAAATCGTTATGCATAGCAAAACTCCTATTTTTTTGAAAATTGATGTCATACCTGATAACACCAATTTCCAAGCAGTTCAGGCGTACCGAACCAGCAACGCTAATTCCTTACAGGATATAGAGTTAGCACAGGAGAACCCCGACAACAACTGTTGTTTATTGCAATTTCAACAATGTTACCAGCATTGGGGAATCAGCGTTTGCCGATAACAAGCTGACCAGCGTTACCATCGGAAAAAGTGTTACCTCCATCGGGAAAAATGCTTTTTATAACAACCCACTGACCAGCATTACCATTGGGGCAAATAAAACTTATGCTGTTGTGTTTCCTGGTGACTTCGCAACATTCTATGATAAACAGAAAAAAAAGGCAGGGACATATACATGGTCGAGAAGCAAATGGTCGGTTAAATAACGCACGAATTTCTATACAGTACCGTCTTTGTATAGGGGCGAGTAGAATAAACCTAAGGCAATAGAGAACAAGATATTTGACACCATGTAAGGAGATTTAAATTTGAATGAAACAATTCGTCGCCTTCGCCCTATTCTGTATCTTCTACTCGCTTTCCTCGCCGGCTGCCTATGCGCAGGACTTTTCTTCAATAGACAACGATTTGCAAACATTGGAATCCTTGATAAACGATACGCTAACCAACACGCAAGAGCAGCAGAAACTATTGGAAAACTTGAAACAGAACTTGAACGCGAGCGCGGAATTAATCGCAAATTACGAGAACACAATCAAAGAGCAAGAGAACTTACTGGCGGACTTACGGAAACAACTAACCGCAATGTCAGAAACTTACAAGAAGCAGTCAGCCTTATCGGCGAGATACGCGCAAAACTCAAAGTTTTGGCGAGCTTTTACAATAATAGCGATCCCGGTAACAGCGGTAATTAGCGGCAGCGTGGTGTGGGCGATATGTAGATAATTTTTAACCACGAACCACACGAACCAGATCGAAGCGAGAGCGAAGATATTTACTACAAATATGCGTTTTGTATAAAGATATTTGAAAATTGCTAATTACCGCTAGAAGATGTATGCCCAATAAAATCCTTGAGTACAGTCAGGGCAGGGCTGCCGGTGGCAAAAACATCTTCTGTGGGTTCCCCGACGTAGAGACTTTGGAATAAAACAAAGAAAATTCAGAGAATAAAAGTCCGGCGACGTACCCTAGATAAAGCTTTCTACCCACCGCTATTTAGTCGCCGGAAAGGCTCGGAGTCGGGTTCTCCCAGAGTTTTTGCCACCGGCAGCCCTGCCCTGACTGTACTGAATAAATTCCTTGGGCATACATCGTGTAGTAGTAATTTGTGTTGGTTCGTGGTAAAAAGTAAAAATCAATACCCGTCAGACATCAGGCGGTTCTGATCGCGCTGGTACAATTCCTGATACACAAAACTGCGAGTTTTAAGTTTTTCTTTTACCGCTTTTGTAAACGGCATATAACGCCAGAAAGTGCCGCGCACGTCTTTGTCCAGTTTTTGAATGCCTTCCGCTTCTTTGGTCATCCACATAATATAATCGCGGATAAAAAATTCTTTAATGTCGCCCTTTAACTTTTGCGCTTGAAACCACTGATAATAATGGCCTGTTAGCCCTTCTTCCATCCAGTAAAAAGAAGCTTTCTCTTTTGCCACCTGCCAGCGAAGATCGGCGACAGCGGTAAGGATTGCCAAATATAAATTTTTCGGGTACATGGGAATTATAATCCGTCCACGGCTTGTTGCGCGGTTATAACGGTCAAACGGTTCCCAGCAAAAACCCATATCGCCGTAAGTGGGTATTAACAGCACATACGGAACAATGCGGTTTAATCTGTTTTTATAAATGCGGCAAAAAGCTTCAGCGTCTATGCTTTCGATTCTTGCAAGCATAGAGATGACATTTTCCCGCGTCGCCACATCATTAGGGCCGCAGTGAAAATATTCCGAGGTAAGCACAGGGAAATGGTTTCCCTGCCGTCCTACTGTCATCTTTGCCATTTGGCGTATAGTGTCAAATTCGGCGTCTATAGCGCCGACATCTACGGTTACGGTGCCACCCTCGTTTTCAAGTTTATCAGATAAATGTTCAACATCGGCCTGAGCGGTGACAAAATCCTTAATGCTCAATTCCAATTCATGATCATTTTTTAACATTTGCTTAAGCAGATTTTGAATTTCATTAATTGCCGCTTTTTGAGCTTCTGACATACAATCGCTTACATCAGTCAGCTCTTGCAAAGGAACGCGTTCAAATACCGAGGTAATCCTGTCGCGTATTATTCTTTCAATTTCATCGCGTTCTTTTTCTCTTGTTTTTAAAAGGGTTCTTGCGCCGTCAAATTTGCCCTGCGCTTTTTCCAGCAATGCCTGTACTTTAGACTGGTTGTTTCCTTTGGTTATTCGAACCTCATCCGTGCTGGAGGGGCGCATTTTCGCGACTCCAATCGCATTGAGCCATTCGTCCATATAAAGAACTGGCTGATCCATCGAATTGTCATCCACTATCTTACTGAAAAAATCCCTTGTATCGGGGTTAAGAAAAGTGGGATGCAATATCGCAAAACGGAGCAGGTACTTTTTTGGCGGTGGAAGCTTGCTAGTCGCTTTTTTCGCTATATTACAAAGAAATTCCCAATATGGCGAAATAAATTGCTGTCTGAATACGCCGCGATCCTTTGGGTCTTTTGCGGTTAAATATTTCTGTAAAATAGTGTGTACCCTTTGGGCAATGTCGCCCTCATTGGTAAGGGCTGTTTTATAATAATTGGGATCATTAAAAAAATTATGCCCTTTTTCCTCCAGACGTTTTTTTATCTGCGGAAATTCAGAAGCGGCTAAATCAACCTCTCCCCCCGATGTTGCTGATATATCCGCGAAATCATCCTTGTTTTTTCCACCAAAAATATCGCTGAAATCCGGAATAGGAGCGTTACCGGCGCCTGCACCGGTACCAGTACTTGCTGTTCCAAGTAATGCGGCTAGTTCGGGATCCATGTCCCCATTGTTTGCGTTTCCACCCATAAATTTATGATAATTCGTTTTTATTTAATTGTCAATGTTTAAAATCTATAGTATTCTAAAGTATTGGAAGCAACCAAAAACAAAATTTCCAAGATTGGAGGACTTTATGAAAAAACAAATCGTACTTCTGGCACTTACAGTCGCCATTATGCTTACCTTCTCGTGCAAAAAAACGGAAGGATCAACCGCTCATCAAACAGAGAATATTGAAGAAACCAAATCCGTAACAACAACAACGGAGGTAAATACTAAGAAACAAGGATTTGTTTTAAGGGTAAATACAGGTTTGTACGCGATAGACGGCGAGGATAAAGAAGATGCGTCAACAAAAACAAAATGGATTGCGAGCTTAAGCCTTGGAGACAGTATAACAACCGGAAAAACCCGCCGGATGACTTACAACAACAAAGAATACGATTTTATCGAAGTTCGCCGCGATGCTAAAACCGAAGGTTTTTCTCTCGTTAGTCAGATCGCCGTTGGCGGAGTTCTTGCGGTAGTAACCGACGAGAAAGCCAATTTGTATAAGTCGCCAAAAACTGTCGATGTAACGAACACAATAGTATCCCAAAAAACAGTGCTGGTTTATTTTCCCGAAACAGAAGCCGGCGGTTTTGTAGAAGTTAAAGGTATTGACTGCGAAAATAGCAACGCGATTCCGGAAGGCAGGTATATGCGTCTTAATACGCTCTCCAGAAACGATTCTAATATTCAATCTTCCATCTTGTTGCAAACCGCCCAGACTATGACAAATGCAAACCAGACAATCGCCAGGGAAGCATTGCTTAAATCGGCATTACAGGATTATCCTGATTCCGTGTTTTTTGATGAAATAAATAACATTGCGAATCCCTCTACTATGGATTCCGCCACTGATAATGAAAACTTCGGATTAGAACAATAACAGCCGTAAATCTTAGTTCAGAAGCGAGTCAAGGTCAATTTCCCCGGCAGTGCATGGGACGGTAACGCCCCAGTTTTCCAGCACTTCCGGGTGAAGTTCGCCGAAAACGCCGATTGGCTTTCCACGGTAAATAATTGCAGCCGCCCGCCCGGGAATAAAACGCGAATCAGAGGATTCTTCCACTTCATATTCGCGTGAAAGGTAGTAAAAGAGAGTCTGCAATTCGGCGGCGGCTGTGTTAAAGTTTGCGTCCGACCCTGAGTGAAGAAATCCGGCGAATTGGCGGGTTTTACTGCGGTAAACTTCCGTTTCGTCCAAAAAAGCGATTTTTCCCACTTCAAAGATTTTATGCGGATAAACAGAGCGTCCCGATATTGATTCGCTCTCCATGAGCGATGCCAACACCGAGTCGCGTACATATTCATAATTTTCCGTCATAGGGTTAAAAATGCGGATTATTTTGCCGCCGTTGCCACGCATTTTTTCTACAAGGTCTTTTCGGGAGCCTAAGTAGTTGTAGATCATTTCCTGATAGCCTAAGCCGATAAGGAGTTCCTTCACCTGCCTGCTAAAAAGGGTAATAGGCAAAAGCCGCCCGATAGTGAAGTCCGCCGGACGCTCCGGTTTAAACGATTTAAGGGAGCGGCCTATCATCACATCTTCCATAACATCGGCGGCGTGAAGAAAATCGTTTCGGTACTCGGGCGGCCAAGCGCGAACGCCTTCGGTTTTTTCCGTTTTTTGCCCGCGCTCGCAATCGTTGGCTTTTTCCGCTTTTACGCCCATGCGCGTAAGAGCGTGCACACATTCATCCGCGCTTAATTTTTCGCCAAGGAATTTTTCTATCCTTGAAAGAGAGCAAAAGACCGGCTCCTGAAAATAATACGGAGTTACCATGCTTTTTCCAAAGGGCGTGTCAAACTCGTACTCAACTTCCACAGGCTCAATCGTAAAGCCGTTGTCTGCAAGATCGCAGGCGACAATCGAATTGGCAAGGTTGAGGGTCGCAATGTCAGTTCCGGTAAGCTCGATAAAAACTTCATTGTCGCCTACCTGTACCGCGCCCAAGTCGTTTGAATTGATGATGGGCGGATAAGAGAGAACAAAACCCTCAGCGTCAGTTAAAAGAGGGTGGATTGGCTCATGTTCCTGAATAAAGGCGTATTCCTTGCCTTTGGGGTGCTGTTTAAGGATTTCGCGCAGGGTAAGCGGAACATCCCACTGGAGAGGCACAAAGGAAACGGAATCGGGGTCTACGCCCTTGTAAATAATCGGCCATTTTATAAGCGAAGTTCTGTAAATACCCATCGAAATAGTGCGCCGTTTCCGTCCGAAATTCCACGCAAGTTTTTCCTGAGTTTGAATCATGTCGCGCAGTAATGAGTCGGAAATGGGCTTGCCTTTAGCGACAAAACCTGAAAGATACGGGCGTACCTGTTTTACGGTAGCCAAAACTCTCACTTTGCGAGTGGTTTTTTTTACGTTATTCGTGCTTGAAAAAAAGTCATAATTGGGGATTTTACCATCTAAATATACCCTAAGCTGACGGGCACACCCCGCAGTTCCCCAAAGATCGGGGCGATTTGTGTCATTTAGCTCGATTTTTAGGGTTCTTTCCCCTTCTGGAAGGCTTTTATCGCTATCCTCATCAAGCTCGGCCTTGGCGCAGACAAGGGCATCTTCAAATTCATCCCTGCTTTTCCAGCGGCTTTTTCCACCGGGACAGCCTGCAAGAGTATAGAAAACTTGTTCATTTACTTCAATTTTTGGCATTTTATAGTCCTTAATTATGAATAGTCAATTATAGCCAATTTCTAACGGAGCGTCTACATACCTACAAAATTTTATAGGTTTTTATGAATTTTGGCTTGCCATTAGAAGAATACCTCTGTATAATGGAATCAAATTTATTTTTTGGAGGAAAAAAAATGAAAAAAATTACTCTCGTATTACTGTTGCTTGCTTTAGTTGCAAGTTTCAGTTTCGCTCAGGGCAAAGGCCTTATTGGTATTGCTATGCCAGAAACTCACGTCCAACGTTGGATAAAAGACGGTGAGGCTCTTAAAGCGAATGCAATAAAACTTGGTTATACTGCAGAAGTCAACTGGGCGAATGCCGATCAGCTAATTCAGAACGCTATTATTCAGGCTTACTTAAACAAAAAACCCAAAGCGTTAATTATTGGCAATATTAATGACGGTGTTGGTTCTGCGGTAACCGCCGCTAAGAAGGCAAAAGTACCAATTCTTGCTTATGATCGGCTTATCCAAAACACCGCGGATTATGATTACTTTATAACCTTTAACAACAAAAACGTCGGACAACTTCAGGGACAGGCCATTGTAAAAGCCCTCAACCTTGACGCAGCTACTACTGCCGCCCCTAAAAACATCACCCTTTTTGCCGGTTCATCCACTGATGACAACGCAAACTTCTTCTTTGACGGCGCTATAGAAGTTCTTACTCCGTACATCGACAAAGGCGTACTCAAGGTAATAGGACCCTATCCCAAAAATTCCAAAGACAAAGCTACTTTCCTGCAGATTGCTACCGAAAACTGGCAAGCGGATATAGCCAAACGCCGTATGGAAGGCCTCCTTATTAATGATGCCAAGAGCGTAACCTTGGATGCAATTCTTGCCCCGAATGATCCTATCGCCCGTGCGGTTATTGAAGCTTGTAAAGCGGATTCCAAATACAGGGCCAAACTGCCGGTCGTTACAGGACAAGACGCTGAATTCGCTTCCGTAATGTCCATAAAGAACGGTGAGCAATACATGACAATCTTTAAAGATACCAATAAACTTGCAGAAGCTGCGGTTATTCTGGTTGATCAAATTATCAGAGGCGTAAAACCGGCTGATATTAAGGTTCCCGGAGCAGTTGTTGCCGCTGATGTTGGGCTTGCAGCCATTGGCGATACAGGCAAGAAAAAAGTAACAGTTTATCTGTTACAAGTCCAGTCAATAACCAAAGACAATATTAGTGTTCCCGCAGACGCAGGTTTCTATCCTGCTGATGAAGCTGCCCAGATTAAAAGGTAAGTAATTTCAAGTAAAAAACGGGAGGACGAAAGTCCTCCTGTTTTTTTTAATAAAAAAAGCGGAGGCTGCCGGATGAACGAATATATAATGGAAATTAATAATTTGACCAAAGATTTTCCCGGCGTAAGGGCTTTAGAGAATGTCTCGATAAAAATAAAACAGGGCGAGATTCATTCCCTTGTCGGTGAAAACGGCGCAGGCAAGTCTACCCTGATGAGCGTTATTTCAGGCGTATATCCCAAGGGGGATTACGAGGGAACGGTATTTTATAAAGGAAAAGAAACGCATTACCACAGCGTTAAAGACAGCGAGAAAGAAGGGCTTGCCATTATCCATCAGGAACTGGCGTTAAGCCCATATTTACCAATCTATGAAAATATTTTTCTGGGGCATATGCAGACAACGTTCGGCATAATAAACTGGAATCACTATATAAAAGAATCAAAAAAATTTTTAGATATTGTAGGTTTAAAAGAACCTCCCGAAACCATAGTAAGCAAATTAGGAGTGGGAAAACAACAGCTAGTCGAAATAGCCCGCGCCCTATCAAAAAAAGTAGACCTCTTAATTTTGGACGAGCCTACATCTTCGTTGAATGACGATGAAAGCGAAAAACTGCTTAACCTGATTCTTGATTTTAAAAAGCAGGGAATAACCTGCGTGATGATCTCCCACAAACTCAACGAAGTGCTTAAAGTGGCAGATACAGTAACGGTTATACGTGATGGCAAGTCCATAGCCAGTTATGATGTAAAAGAACAAAAACTTACCGAAGAACAGATAATCAGGGACATGGTAGGAAGAGATTTAACCCATCGCTTCCCTGAACGCAAAAGCAAACCAGGTAACACGGTAATGGAAGTGAAGAATTGGACCGTGTACCACCCTGAGTACCATAACATCAAGGTAGTAGACAACGTATCCTTTGATGTAAAAAAGGGAGAAATACTTGCGTTTTGCGGACCTATGGGAGCAGGACGCACCGAGTTGATGATGAGTATCTTCGGCAGATCCTACGGTAACCGTAGCGAAGGGGAATTGTACATCGACGGGAAACCTGTGTATCTTACTTCCAGTCGTTCGGCGATGAACAGCGGGCTTGGCTACATTTCTGAAGACCGCAAAGGTCTTGGGCTTATTTTAATTCAAGACGTTAAGACCAACATATCCAATTCCAGCCTTGGGAGTATTTCAAAATTCGGCGTGATTAACAATATGGAGGAAATTAAACTGGCGGAAAAGTTCCGCAAAGACCTTAATATAAGAACTCCTACGATAAATCAAATTGTTCGTAACCTTTCAGGCGGCAACCAGCAGAAAGTGGTAGTAAGCAGAAGCTTAGCGGCAGAACCTGAGATTTTTATTGTAGATGAGCCGACGCGCGGTATTGACGTCGGAGCAAAGACGGAAATTTACAACATACTGAACGATCTGGCGGCGACTGGCAAGAGTATAATCATGGTCAGTTCCGAGCTTCCAGAAGCTCTGGGCATGGCTGACCGTATATATGTAATGAACGAAGGAAAAATAAAAGGGGTACTGGCGCACGAAGAGGCGACACAAGAAAAGATCATGCATATGGCATTGGTCGGATAATATAATAAGGAGAGAAGTATGAGTAATAAACTTAACAACACGTACAATATAAAGGAGCTTATCAAACAAAATTTAAAAAGCTATTCCATGTTCATTATTTTAATGTTGATCATGGTTATCTTTGGTCCGCTGTGCGGCTGGACGAATTTTAACGGCCGTAATATTACCTATATTTTCTTCCAGTTCAGTTATGTTTTTATTCTGGCTACAGGAATGGTTCAATGTATTATTATATGCGGAATTGACCTTTCAGTCGGTTCGGTGGTCGCTTTTGTAGGCGCAATAAGCGTAATGATTTACAATACCGGCGTAGGAATGTTTGTTACTATAATTGCTTCTCTGATAATGGGTATAGCCGTTGGCGCTTTTCAGGGCTGGTTTATTGCGTATCCTAAAATTCCGCCCTTTATCGCTACGTTGGCAGGTATGTTGCTTTTCCGTGGGCTTACCTATATTGTAACCAAAGTAAGCCCGGTAAACCCGCATGATGACATTTATTCCTATTTTTCTACAGGAACGATAGATTATGATCTTCTGCACATGGAAGATCCGGTTATTTTTGATTATTATCCGACACCCTTTATATTTGCGTTAATTATAATTGTAATCTTATGGTTAGTAGAATTTAAAAACAGGAAAACAAAAATAGCCCATGGACATCCTGTTTCTCCTATGCCGGTTACTATTGTTAAACTGGCACTTTTCAGCATTTTGTTGCTCGTTCTTGCGGAACGTTTTGCCTCTTACCTTGGGCTTCCTATTGTCGTAATCGTGCTGTTAGTAACGGTAGGGCTTTTCCACTTTATTATGAAAAACACGGTTCTTGGCAGGTATATTTACGCGGTTGGCGGTAATGAGCGTTCCGCAAAACTGTCCGGTATTAATACTGAATTAGTTACGTTTATTGTGTACTGTATTATGGGAGCGTTGTCGGGGCTTGCGGCTGTAGTGAGTACAGGGTACATGAACAGCGCCCTTCCACAGGCTGGAAATATGTTTGAAATGGACGCAATAGCGGCTTGTTACATAGGCGGCGTATCTGCCACCGGCGGTATAGGCACTGTTGTAGGGGTTGTTATCGGAGGACTTATAATGTCAGCCATTAACAACGGTATGACCCTTATGAACTTAGGCGCCCATTACCAGTACGTAGTTAAAGCGCTTGTCGTGCTATTGGCAGTCTTCTACGACGTATATTCACGCAGAAAAGCCGGATTAGGTTGATTATAACCTGGCGCTTACTCTGTTGATCATCTCTCTAAAGCTGATTCCCTCTTTTTTAATCAGGCGGATAAAAGAATTGTCCTCCGGTTTTCCAAGCACCTGTTCCATCTCTGCCTGATTGCGGAATGTGGCTTTTTTAAACTGGTTACGGTAATCCTTTGCCCTGCTCTCATAGATCTGTTCTTCTATCCAGTGATGAATATCAAGAACTAATATTAATTCCTTTTTAAAAAGTTCAATATCAGGAATTTCGTTTGTCCCCCGAAGAAACTCAAGAACCGCCCATGCGTGACGGCTTTTATCAAGCGTATATTCATCGTTCCAAAGATCGTATTCATTGTGAATCTCGTCCCAATTTTTATATTTGCCTTCTCCAATTTCCTTCCGCAGTTTATCAACGCGGAAAGCTGGGGCAATTTGACCGCCTGAGTTTACCCAATCTTTTACGCGTTCTTTTGCGCTTAACAAATCACATAGGTCGTTATAACTCAGTTCCGGTCTTGAGTCAAAATATTCGGCGATGGTTTTCATAGCGTAATAATGCAGCATCTGGCGGTATGCAAGAACGGCTTCAAGCGGCTTTATTACCACTTGGCCGCGCTTGCTGTTTTCAAAGTGATTACAGTTTATTTTTCGCACAGCCTCGCCTTGCAGTATTTTTTCGCTCATTTCCACAATACTCATCGGTAGAATTCCATTTTCTGACAGCCATGTCTCAAGGAGTGACAAAGCGGAAATGATTTCCTCCGCAGTGTCAGGCGCAAGGTAGTCCGACTCTATTCTCTGGATTTTTATTTTTCTTTTGTCACGGTTTTTGGTTTTCCATGAATTGCGTTCAAGCGCGTAAAGGTTATGCATCCAAAAATACGCGGGCATTACTTCAAGATGGTCCTTATGTACATTGTTGTTTACAAGTGAGAATGGCAGAGGAATATTTAACTCCGACGGATAATCTCCCTTGGCGATAATCACAAAAGAAGCGAACACGCTTGAGTGCTTCAAGCTGACAGCCAGTCCCGGCCAAAAACCGCGTTTAGCGCGTATTTCACCGTCATTTGCGCGGCTGTTGTGGTTACTGCCGAGTGTAGCCGCCGCCGCCATGTTTGACATTCCCTCGATAAGACTGGCTATTAAAAATGAATTGTTGTGGTGCTGTTCATGCACGGGGAAAATCAAATTGTTAAGTATCTCACAGCATGACACAGTGGAATTGTCGCCTAACACAGAGTGAATAAGACGCGCCCCGTACTTTAAGTTACAATTTCTGCCCATGACAAAACGCACCGCTTTGGAACCGTAAAAAGCGTTACAGGCGTATCCCACAATGCCGTTCACCATTTCCACGCCCTCGCCTATCTGCGTAGGCTCTTCGGCGGATGACTGTATCGTAATGTTTTTAAGTTTATTCGCTCCCTTAATGTAAGCGCACTCCCCCACCGCCGTATCCTTGATAATTGAACAGCTCTTAATCACCGCGTTTGCGCCGATAACTCCGTAACTGCCCCGTAAACTGCCGTATTGTTTTTGCGTAATCTCCGCCAATTTAGCGGTCAATGCGGTATCATCACGATACGCAGCCCAAAGATACGCGTCTGCGGCGATCATTTTATCGAACGGCAAAATGGAACGCCCGCCGGCTTCGTTCATCACGTCAATCCAGACGCGCACTTCTTCGTCTTCGCCGTCTTTTATCGCGCCGTTTCCGAATTTTGCGTGGTTGGTAGTCTGCAATTCATTGACTTCGGAGAGGATACAGTTGTTCCCGATAATATAATTGGAAACAAACGCGCAGTTTTGTATCGCGGTGTCATCGCCAATGTCGCAGGAAACAATTGTGCTATTACGAATCCCGGTAGAAATACAAAAGTCATGATGTTTGAGCAGAACATTTTGCAAAGAGCCTATGCGCACAAGACCGTAAAAATTTGAATCGCGGATCAAAGAAGGATCAAATGGATCGATTACAAGAAAATCGTCCCACTTAGCGCAGTAATTTTTATTTTGAAGCAGTATTTCAATTTCTTCAGGGTTAAGCCGCCGCCAACTGTCTTTCTTTTTAGAAAACAATTCTGTCTGCTGAGCGTTCCTCTGCCAGTACTCATCCGCGCCCGGCGGCAGGTATTGAGCGGGAATAAAATCGTAACCGTGGCGTTCTATGGGCAGGACGTTTTTTGTCTTCATGAGTTAATTATACAATCTTTGGTTATGGGAGTAAATCCGAAAGAACTCACACAGATAGCACAGATTAAGAGTTTTGTCAAAAAATAATTGCTTATTTTACTTTGAAAAATCGTGAAAAAGTCATATATTCAATATGGAAGAAACAGTAATAAAAATAGCAGTTTTGAGGCTGTAAACCGAAAATAGGAAAATATACACAGTACACCGATTGACATAATATTACTATTTGTGGTATTTTGTAACTATGAGGCATAATACACCCATGCGAGCGGACTACCCCATTCGGGTATCGGGTATCGGGTATCGGGTATCGGGTATCGGGTATCGGGTATCGGGTATCGGGTATCGGGTATCGGGTATCGGGTATCGGCGACCTGCAGATTTTATTGTAACGATAGCCTTTATTGGGCCTACGCCGTTTTGCTTTTGTTCCGTAAACACGCTCAACGTTTCGCGTGCATATTTTGGGCGGGTATCGGGTCAGACCCCCAATTATACTTAGACTACGATAAGATTCGTGTCAACTGTCTAATAGTTATAGTTTTTATCCCCAACAGTTTATTTTCTCTATTTCCTCACTTCTCTTTCCCACAAACAGTGGTCTTTGCATCGTTTTCAAAAAAAACACCGCATGGCGGTGGCATTAAATATAGGCATCTTTAGGAGTATAAGATGAAAAAAAGATTTTTTACAGTTGTTTTGCTGTTTGCCGCGCTGTCCGTTTTTGGGCAAGCAAATAAGCCAGTTCCGCTGGATACGGCGCTCATGGTGGCGGCTGAACGCATTGACGGAAGGCTTTCGGAAGGAATTAAAATAGCGTTACTTAATTTTAATTCGCCAACCGATAAGTTTTCCGCCTATGTTCTTGATGAATTGACCGCTTATCTGGTTGACTCAGGAGTGCTGGAAGTTATTGACAGAAAAGAAATTGATCTTAGGCGCAATGAATTAAACTTCCAAATGTCAGGAGACGTTAGCGACGCGTCAATGCAGTCAATCGGGCGCACGCTTGGGGCGCAGTCTATAGTATCCGGCTCGCTTACGGAAATTGACGCCGGATACCGTATCGTAGTCCGCGTGTTAAATGTTGAAAGCGGGAAAGTGGAAGTGCAATATAGGACAAATATAATTAAGGACAACCTTGTAATGTCATTGCTTAATATAGCCCGTCCTCCAAAAACGGCGGGTGAAAAAACAGGGACAGGAGCGTTAAACATTTTGCTCGGTCTTGGCTCGTACCTTGAAGGCGACATTGGCGGCGGCATTACGGTTACGGCGGGTTACACTGTCGCGGCGGGGCTTTTTGTCGTAGAGGCTACAATGCTCGACTGGGACAATCCGATGGTCGGCGTTCCGGCGACCGCTGGAGTCGCGGTAGCGGGATTAACATTAGTTTACGGTTTTGTAAGGCCGTTTATCTACAGCCGCGCGCCGCGTGTAGCGGATGTTATGGACAACGCGCGATTTAAAATTGTTCAAACGCCAGTTTCAGATAACGGCGCTTTGGCTTTTCAATTGGCGTATTCCGTCAAGTTTTAAGGAGGCGATAAAATGACAAAACGGCAGATAGGGTTTTTTATTCTGATAATGGTTATAGGTATAACATTTTTAGGTTGTGATTTAATGGCGACTCTTTTTCACGGGGAAAAACCGCCCGACACTCATACCGTAACATTTAACGCCAACAGCGCGACTGGAACGCCGCCTGAAACGCAAACGGTAAACGCCGGCACGGTTATAAATCTTCCCGATAAAGGGGGTTTAAGCAAGGGGACGGATATATTTGTAGGCTGGAGCGAAAGCACAAGCGGGAGCGGGACAATTTACGCCGTCGGGGCTTCCGTTAAGGTTACCAAAGACATGGTTTTCTACGCCCGATGGTTTGACGTAAACACCCCGCAATTTACCGTTACCTATCACGCCAACGGCGGAAGCGGGACGGTTCCGCAACCGCAAACGGTCTACAGCGGAATAAGCGTTACCATCCCCGGAAAAGGGGATCTCAGCAAAAGCGGCAAAATATTCAGCGGATGGAATACGCTTGACACTGGAGGCGGAACGAACTACCTTGCGGGGGCGACATACACGGTAACCGCCAATGTAACTTTATACGCAAAATGGCTAAGCGAGGTTCAGTATACCGTTACTTATCACGCCAACGGCGGGAGCGGGGCTGTGCCGCAACCGCAAACGGTTGATCCCAATACGGAAGTTATCGTGCAGGATCAGGGAAGCCTGTCCTATACTGGAAAAAAGTTTATAGGATGGAATTCCCAAAGCAACGGCGGAGGAACAAACTATACGGTGGGGCAAACATTTAACGTTACGGGAAATATAACGCTATACGCGAAATGGCAGGATTCATATACCGTTACATTTAACGCAAACGGCGCGAGCGGCGTGGTTCCAACAGCGCAAACGGTAGACCCGGGAACGGTAATAAATTTGCCGGGTCAGGGGAGCATGACTTATTTATGGAAAACGTTTGAAGGTTGGAATACGTTGGCAAATGGCAGTGGTACAAGTTATGCGGAAGGCGAGGTTTATACCGTCAACGCAAATGTTACATTGTACGCAAAATGGGTAAGTCAACCAGATGCTCCACAAGGAGAAAATCCGCCGGGTAGTACTTTTATTGAGAAACTTGCTTATGTACGCAACAATGCAGGTGATGGAGTCGTGTTTGATATTGCAGTAGATAAAAATGAGTTCGTTGGACCGCAGACAGTTTCTACTATGGGTCGCAATATTACACTTATTATCCGTAGCGCAAGTTCGGCAGATATTAAGACAATACAGCTTGATGGGAAGGGGTATCTCTTTTCCGTTGACGCAAATATCACATTAAAATTGCAGAATATTGTGTTAAAAGGGCATAGTACTAACAATAAAGCTCTCGTTTCAGTAGGATCAGGCGGAACCTTAATTTTATATCAAGGTTCAAAAATTACGATGAATGCTAATTATGATAACAGTAGTCACGGATTTGGCGGGGGCGTATATGTTGCTGGTGGCTCTATTGAGTTAAACGAAGGTGCTGAAATAAGTGAAAATGAGATTAAAGGGGAAAATATGAGTTACGCAACATATGGAGGAGGTATTTATGTTACAAATGGAGGTAACGTAAATATACGGGGAGGAATAATTAGTGGAAATAAAGTAACTAATGCTTCGTTGGCTGGTGCTCTTGGAGGAGGAATAGCTGTTTTTGGAAATTCCACAGTAACTATGACAGGAGGAATAATTTCTAAAAATACAATTTCCAGTGGCCATAGACAGGATGGTGGTGGTATATATGTAGAGACCGGTTCAACTTTTATTAAACGTGCCGCCTCTGGTAGTAGTACTAGTGGAATTATTTATGGAGGAACCGGGGATAATGCAAATACTATTGGCGGTTCTGGAAAAGCGGTTTACCGTAATTGGGGCACTTTAAGAAGCCGAAACACCACCCTCGGCGGTTACGATGAAATTTCCACTGGAAATGATGTGGGGTGGGAGTAAAAAGGGAAAACGGCCCCGTATGGGGCTGTAAATAAACGCCGGCGGGCATTGTTAATATGCTCGGTAGTGAATATAATTATTATCATATTAATGGAGGTTAAATAAAATGGATGATTTTGATCAATTAAGATTATTAAAAAATGCTCTTAAAGACAAACCTTTTCTTCCATATTCAAAATTAAGCATAGAAGGTGTAGAATATCCAAAAGACCATAAAAACCTGTTGTCTCTCTTAAAACAAATAAAACAAAATCCAAATTGGGTTGATGAAATCAAAAACGCTTCTGAAGAAAATAAATATTTTTTCAATATGGTTGAACAAATTTATGATGACCCATATTTAATACTCAATATACCAAGAATATCAAAAAATATAGTTTTAAATCCTCCAATTTATCCGTCAATATTGGAATTTCATTTAGGTAATGCATGTCAATTTAACTGTAAGTTTTGTTTTTCAAGGGGTGAATTAAAAAAGAAAAATATGTATCCAAAATATGGTCAATACCAGCCCTTAGATAAATTTTCCATCATGCGTTGTATTAATGAAGTTAAAGAACTCGGTTGTAACAGGGTTTATTTTTCAGGCGGTCTTGAGATATTTAAATCAGATATTATTACAGATATTATAAGAGATATAGATAATGATATCAAGATATATGTATATACAAACGGAGAGGCAATCAAAGAAGAATACATGGATGTTTTACTTGCGAAACTTGAAAGAATTAGATTTTCATTACATGCGTTTAAGGGAGAAACATTCAAAAATGTTCAATGCCCCCTATATAACAGTGATACAGCAAAAAAAATGTTTGATACAGTAAAAGATAATATAAAAAAATTATTAATAAAAAGGAGTAATAAAAATAAAATCAAAATAGGGCTTTCTTTTTTATTAATGCCGGAAAACAAAGATGAAATCTTTCAATTTATAGAGTATTGGCAAGATCAAGGCATTGATTTTATTGACATTGCAAAAAATGTATTGGAAGACAGTAAATCAACAGAATCAATATTAGATGTAAATGAATGGGAATATTTGGTCAAAAACATTTCAGAGAAAAAATATAAAAATCATAATGGGGAAGAATTATTGGGGCCTAATAGATATAAAATACAAACAAAGATGAAAAAATCAAAGGTTTGTTACGCTTTTCTTAAAAAAATTGTTATTGACCCTTATGGTGATGTTTGGACATGCTGTTTACAGGCGCATCCGGGTTATCAAAGGCACAATTTATATTTGGGTAATATAAAGGAAGAATCAATTTTACATATAATTCAAAAATGGGAGCGAATATTTACACCAGGGGATAAAATGATTGAAATTGAACATTGTGCAGATTGTACCGATTGGGAATTTAACTTTAATGTTGTAATGTCAAAAATAATAGATGATCAAAAAAATGGTTTTGAAATATTTGACCATTATTTTTTACCTGATGATACTGAAAAGAGAACAATTGATAAAATAATTGCAAATAGTATTGGAATTAGTTCCAAAGACCCACGATTTTAGAAGTGCCGTACCGAGTATGGCAGCGCAATGGTAGCGTACCTATAAAAAATCAGGAGGAAATATGAGCAAAGCTTTAGTTGTTGGTATTGATGATTATCCTTCATTTCCTTTGCAGGGCTGTGTAAAGGACGCTAAGGCTGTCGCGGAACTTTTAGCTAGAAATACCGACGGTTCGCCAAATTTTGACGTGAAACTGGAAATATCGCCGTCTCTTAACAAGGGGAAACTGAAAGCAATCATATCGGCTTTCTTTGAGGCTGAGGATGCGGTTTCCCTGTTTTATTTTGCCGGTCATGGTTTTTTGAATGAATACGGTGGTTATATCGTAACGCCTGATTATGCCAATTATGATGAGGGAATCTCCATGTCCGAGATACTCGCTATCGTAAACAATTCAAAATCCCTTGATAAAATCGTAATTCTGGATTGCTGCCATTCCGGCGATATGGGTAGAAAGCCTGATATTTCCCCTGATACAGTCCATATCGGCAAAGGCGTCACCATTTTGACTTCATCGGGACCGCATGAGGCGGCAGCGGAAGTGAATGGTCACGGCGTTTTTACCAATCTGCTGCTGGCAGCCATGGACGGAGGTGCGGCTGATTTGCGGGGTAAAATAACACCGGGAAGCATTTACTCATATATTGATCTTGCTATGGGTTCGTTTGGACAACGCCCATCTTTTAAAAGCAATATTACCAAATTTGTTCCCCTGAGGACTGTGGAACCGCCTATTCCACAAGTAACACTCAGAAAATTAACTGAGTATTTTATTACGCCGGAAATGGAATTTCCACTTGATCCTTCCTACGAATACACTACAAAAGAGGCGATACCGGCGCATGTTGCCATTTTTCAGGATTTACAAAAATGCGAGCGAGTGGAGCTTGTGGTTCCGTTGGGCGAACAGTTTATGTATTATGCCGCGATTAATTCAAAGTCATGCAAACTTACCGCTCTGGGAAAGCATTATTGGCTTCTGGTAAAAAGGCAAAAAATATGAAGATGTTTTTGGTAAAATGCCTTATCATATTTCGCGCATTACGAAAGAACAACTACTTTCTGCTTGCAATTATGGTTGTTTTGGCAATCGTTACCTATCTACGAGGAAATATAAAGGTATTTCGGAATTGCCTGTTTTACAGTGTAATTTTAATGGCGCTCATGCTGGTTTTTTCAATTGCCTCTATGATACATAGGAAAAAACATCAGCGATTTAAAGTCTATTTGAGCTTTTCAGTACGCCGTATTCCATGGTTAACGCAGTATATTAGTGATTATCTTAAACATGCATTTTGGATTTTTAATATTGATTACTATGATTTCCGTGAGCATGAACAGTTTCACTTTTTAAATGAATTTGCCATATGCGCAGAGATTGATAAAAATCTTGCCGATTCAGATATTTTTCTTCGTTTTATCGACAAAGGACTTGAGCCGAATAAACCGCGCCTTGTAAGAGACCTATGGGAAGATATTAGATTTAACCCATTTACTCGCGAGTTGTCAAGTATTCCCGATTATGCAAAGTATGAAGTAGACATATCTTATGATAAATTCGGATTTACCAATCCTAACAATCGTTTCCAAATAGTTTCAACGGAAATCATGGTTTCTCCCATGGAACACATACAGACAATTTATATTGATACAGAAGATTCACATTCAGCATTAAATTTCACGCTTAAGGTAATTAACAAGCTTTCTCAAGGGAATCAGGAACAGCAGTATTGGAAACGCAGATATTTATTTTAGGAGGCACGCACCGTATCTGCTGCTTTTACGTGTTACGCAAGGGGATGGAGGACACAACATGCTCTCTCCTTCTTTGTGATCTTCTCTTCCTTAGTGTGAAATATTTTCGATAAAAATATTTCAGGAGGCTATAATTTAAATGAACATCAACCGCCGCAAAAAACACTCCAATTATTATCCCACACCCTTCACCGCTGCCGTTATCTGCTTTTTCTTCTTCTCGCTTTCCTCGCCGACTGCCTATGCGCAGGACTTTTACAATAATAGTGATTCCGGTAACAGCGCTCATTAGCGGCGGCGTGGTGTGGTGGATGAGCAGGTAATACTCTCCACACAAAGACATTGCGGCAGTTTGAAAAAATTGCTGCAACAGCGAACCGCTCTGCCGTGCGAATTAAAGCGTGAGAGGGCGGTTTTTTGTTTGGGAGGGTAGGGGATTAATTCGCTTCCATTTGAAAACGCTGTTTTATTTCATCTGTCGTTAATCCTGGATTTAGTAACCCAAGTAAATAATTATGGTTTTCTTCGCGAGCTTCCTTAAGCATACTTAGCTTGATGTTTTTCCTATCGTTTTGATAGTCAAGATGATTTACTAATTCATCACACAAACGATCGTATTCTACCTTGTCTTTTGTTATGTCTAATAAAATTTCCACCACCGCTCTCATAGCTTCTCTCGTCTTCATTGTATCTTCCCTCGACATTGCTGTACCCTCCATTTGATTAAATATCTCTCAACCGCTCTTTTATTTCTTCGACAGATAATCCCTGCTCAAAAAATTCAAGAATTTCTTTGTGACCCTTAACAAGACCTTCTTTAAGACCTTCTTTAAGACCTTCTTCACGTCCTTCCTTGATCCCACTTCGCTTGGCGTTTACCATGTGACTTTGATAGTCAAGCTGGCTTTTTATCAGTGTGCTCATACGCGCGTATTCCACCTCATCTTGCGTTATATTCGATAAAATTTCCGTCGCCATCGCTATACCTTCCTCTCGATTAATTATATCGTTAATTTTATCCCGTTTCCCCTCATCTGTCAAATATTGAAAATATACCGCCCATTGTTCCGCAGTTGCCATTTCTTCAACAGGCTTGTCGGCTATCGGTTTTGTCTTTACAAGTTCGACAGTGATTATTCTGGTCTTACCGCCAAGCAAGACGCGAGTTTTGGGATCATAGTAAAGAAAATTATGTATTAATTCTTCGTCCGGGAAAAACTTGTATTTCGCCAAAATAGTAATTTTATACGTCTTTGAATACATGGTCATACCGGATGTCCAAGATACGCTCCCCGTCCCCGAAAGGGAAGGGCCCCATTCGTAAATAGCAGGATTTTTATTTTTTTTCTCACGACTTCCCTAAATCTTGCGCTCTCGCCTTACTCGGTTATTAGTGGTAAGTTCAAATCCCTCTTCGTTCGCTCCTTGTTCGTGTGGTTCGTGGTAAAATTCTTCCTTCCCCTTCCCCCAATTGACATTTTTCCCCTCTTTCATTACATTTATCTCAGGCGCCGTACCCAAGCGGTAAGGGAGCGGTCTGCAAAACCGTTATGCATCGGTTCGATTCCGATCGGCGCCTATTCATTATGAATAATTCGCACTCATACTATTTAATTTTGGGAATTTCTCTTTTCGTTCTATTGATTCTATCCATGTTTTTTTCCGCGTCCGAAATGGCTTATTCGGCGTTAAACCGCATTAAACTTAAAAATCTCGCTGTTAAAAGCAAAAGGGCGCGGCTTGCGTTAAAACTGCTCGAGGCTTATGACAAAATACTTTCTACGGTGTTAATCGGCAATAATATCGTAAATATCACCGCGTCCGCGCTTGCTACGGCTTTTTTCATCGGGGTGTTTGGAGAGGCAAAAGGGGTGAGCATTGCCACTGTAATTATGACTATTTTTGTGCTGGTTTTTGGCGACATTTCCCCCAAAACTCTGGCAAAGGAAACGCCCGAATTAACCGCCCTTAGGAACGCTCCGCTTTTGCGGTTTTTTGTTTTTATTTTAACGCCGTTAAACGCGCTTGCCGGGTTATGGAAAATATTTCTTTTAAAAGTTTTTCCTGTAAAAATGAATCGTTCAACTACGGAAGACGAGTTATTAACGTATGTGGAAGAGGTAAGACAGGAAGGGGTTATTAATGTTCAAGAAGAACAGATGATCCGTCAGGTTATAGAATTTGACGACTTGGAAGTTTCTGATATTTTTACTCCGCGCATCGATGTTGAGGCGGTGTCTATTACTTCCACCGTAGAGGAAATTGACAACAAATTTATCGAAACGGGGTTTTCGCGGATTCCTGTTTTTCGGGATACAATCGATAACATAAAAGGAATTATTATAATAAAGGATTTTTATCACCAGGTTATGAAGGGGCAAAAAACGCCGGCGGAAATTATTAAGCCCGTTGTTTATATTGCAAAGACAATTAAAGTCGGGAAACTTTTAAAAACAATGCAGAAAAAACAGGCTTACATGGCGGTAGTAGTTGACGAGTATGGCGGCACCTTAGGAATTGTCACAATAGAAGATATTGTAGAAGAACTGGTTGGCGAGATTTGGGATGAGCATGATGAAGTGGTGGAGATTGTTAAAAAAGAAAGCAACGGCAGTTATACTGTACTGGGCGGCGTAAGCTTTAAAGATATGCTGGAGGCAATTGCCGGATCATGGGGAGAAATAGAAATACCCGACACGACAATCGCAAATTGGATTATGGAAAATCTTGGAAGATTGCCTCAAATTAACGAAATTCTTACATGGCAAAATTTGACAATAAAGGTAATAAAGGTTATAAAACAAAGAGTAATGGAAGTAAATGTTACTGTAGCGTTTGAAAAAAAAGAAAATAATTCTTAAAAGGAGAAAGGTTATGAAAAACAGAGGGTACTTTTTACTGGTTGTCTTTTTATTGACAGGTGTTCTGTACGCCGCGCCTATAAGAGAAGGTTCCAATATCGGCAGAAGCGGGGAACTTGTTCTTCTTCACACTAACGATTTTCACGGCGCGTTGATGGCAAGCGACGGACGCCCTGTCATCGCGGAAATGGCGACTGTTGTTAATGTGGTAAAAACCGTTAATCATCAGGTTCTACTTGTTGACGCGGGGGATTTTAACACGGGCAGCGCCCTTTCCAATATGTTCGATGCCGAGCCGGTTATTCGCGCATATAATATGATGGGATATGACGCGATGACTTTTGGCAATCATGAGTTTGACGGCAGTTTGGAAAAACTTAACAGGCAAATCGGCCTTGCGGATTTTTCATTTGTTTCATCCAATATAAAAAAACAGGATGGTTCATATCTTGGCGACAACAGGTATCTTGTAAAGCAATACAATAACTTTTCAGTAGGCATATTCGGCATTACAACTTTGCGCACGCTCACTATTGCGAGTCCCGATAAATCCCTTGTGTTTGTCAATGAAATTGATGCCGCCCGCGATGTTGTTGATTTTCTGCGTAACACTGAAAAAGTCGATATTGTTATCGGATTAGTCCACATGGGCGACGTGAAAGAAGCCGAAGATCACATAACGTCTGTTGATCTTGCGGCGGCGGTTGAAGGAATAGACATTTTAGTGGACGGTCATTCACATTCTTTTTTTGAAATGCCAAAAAGAGCGGGGGACACATGGATAGTAACCGCTAATGAAATGGGAAAATACATGGGTTTTGGAAAGATTATCGTGCGGAACGGAAAGCTTGACAGTTTTGAATGGGTATCAATAGCCGTAAGACCGGATAATGACATTATTGAAATGCTTAAGCCTTATATCGAAAAAGCCGGAACCAGTTTAAAAGCGGTAATAGGAGAAGCTTCTGATACCTTTATATTAGGAAATCGCCTAACGCGGTATCAGGAGACGGCGATTGGCAACATGATTGCAGACGCAAACGTCTGGTACTTGCGAAATGTAAACAAACAGCAAGTTGATTTCGCGTTTCATAATGGCGGAAATATTCGCGCCGAAATTAAAAAAGGACCGATAACGCAGGAGGATGTTTTAACGGTGCTTCCCTTTGAAAACTACCTTTATGTAGTTTCAATGACCGGCTCGCAAGTAATAAAATTGTTTGACTTTATAGCGACAATTCCGCAGGGGAACGGGGGATTTCCGCAAGTTTCAGGCGATGTGCGCTTTACAATTGACAAAACTTCAGACAAAGGCGTGATAAAAGATCTTACTATCGGCGGTAAACCTGTTGATACTAACCGCATATACCGTATTTGTACCAATGATTATGTGCTTGGCGGCGGAGACGGTTATACGCCAATGTTAGCCGCTACGGATCGTTTAAACACTTCTACTTTACTTTCGTATGTAGTGACGGAGTACATCAAAGCAAACAAGACAATAAAACCCGTAACCGACGGAAGGATGACAATTTTAGGCGGAGTAAAGTAGAACATAAAAAAACCTCGATTAAGTTTTTAGCAAATTGTAGTGCCGGTAAAATCTTCGCCATTAAGAATTTTTTTTAAGTTGTCAAGATTTTTGCCGGCGGCGCAAATAACTTTTAAGCCGATCTTCTCCGCGTGGCGGCTGGCAACCGGATCAAACGGAACATTTTTTCCGGGAACCCATTCATCGCCGACCATTGAACGAAAATCGGCCCATGTTATTTTATCAATAGGGCGCGCGTTTGGATCGGTCTTTGGATCCGCCGTGTAAACTTTTTCTATATTTGAAAGGTTTATCAGCATTTTGGCGCCGAAACGTTCAGCTAACAGTACCGCATCGTAATCCGTTGAAAACCCCGGTTTCCAGCCGGCGGCTACAAGCACATGCCCTGTCAGCGGATCAACTTCGCGCGGGTTTGTTACCACTTCCTGAGCGCACCACTCGCCCATAACCGCTTTTATTAATTGCGCGTTTAGTCTTGTAGCCATAATCCCTATCCAGTCCGCTTCTTCGTCCTTTACGCCGCCCGCTGAAATTTCCCGATAAGCGTTCTGCCAAATCCGCGCCGGTCCGCCGCCGCCCACGACAAAAATAAAGCGCCTGTTAGAATCCGCTTCTATAAATGAGCGAATAACGCCTGTAAAGTTTTTTAAAAACTCCACATCAACCTCTTTCGGCGCGACAATCGACCCGCCCAATGAAATTACTGTTACCATATTAACCCCTTAGCGAATGTAGACTCCGCTAATTATTATGTCTCCCCAAAGGCTGGAATACGATTCAAGCCCCCCTTCGGATTCTTCCCAAACATTTTGCAATGAGTATGACTGTGGACGCGAAACAAGCCTGCCCTTGCTTTCAATCTGCGAAAGGACAGGCTCTCCTCTGGAGAACGTTATGCGCTGGTTGTCCATGTTGCCAAAGTAGAAATTTGCCAAATCACGGCCGGTTAATGTTTCATCATCGGAGCGCGGGTTTGCGCCGTCTGTCAGATGAACGGCTCCGGCGCCCATTGCGGGATCAACCGGCAGCCAGCCAAAACCGTCTATCCAGAATTCAGCCCAGTAATGGCGGAATGTCTGTCCGCTTTGATTAATTAGAACGCCGGCTACAGGAATACACGGAACGCCTGCGGCGCGGGCCATTGCGGTGTAAAGCAGGGCGGTTGCGTATGGATCGCTTTGTCTCAGTTCCAACGCCTCAGTAAGATTGGAGTAAAACGCGGAGTCTGAAATCTGCATATAGTAAATTATCCATTCATATATTGCTTTTGCTTTTAAATACGGGTTTTGTTCCCTGCCCACGATTGAATTAACCGCCGCCCTGATTTTCTGGTTATCGCTTGGAATTAAGCTTGTGCTTTGAGTGTGCGTCTTGAAAAGCGCCGTTGCTTCCTGTTTGATGGAAGAAGGCTTTATTCCCGTTTCTACGGCGTATACTTCGACCCTGTAAGAAAGGTTGACAGATTGATTTGCCCCCGTTCCAAGACTGTCCAGTTTATAAAGGCTGATACCCTTGTGATTCTCCATAAAAGGTTCAATGTTACGTGAAACAAGAATGACATTTCTTTGAGAAGGGGAGATAATAGGCTTTGGTATCCACAGATACAGAGTATTCGGTTTTGTGGCTTCAGTAACCCTGATGTCAACTGAGTATGTTATTGTGTAACTGCGTTTATCTTTTATGGTTTTAACGCCGGTTTTTCCGTTTACGTCAAAGAAAACACTGCGCGATTTACCGTGAGGCGTCCTTATTTCAAAATTTCCGCTAACGGCACCGTCAGGCAGACGCACCCGTATTTCGCGCGCGCTCCAGTATTCATAACCCATTTCAGTTTCTGAAACCTCGATAAATTCCGGCTCTCTTACCGCAAAGGGATTATACGCTCCTGCCTCATAATCCCATGAAAAGAAAACTCCCGCGCCGGAGTCAAACGAGTTTTCCCGTGATATGCCAAAATTATTTCCAATAATTGTTATGAGAGTCCCCGGCGCGCCAACCTGCGGCGTGACGGAGGTAATCTTTGGTTCAAGCCCCAATTCTTCGCCGTCAACAGGCCGAGGTACTGAAGCTGAATTGGAAAAAAGCACGCCGTTGCTCTTTTTCCCTTTCGCGCGCACATAGACCAGTCCCGATTCGCCTAATTCGGGAACTTTTAAAATTATTAAATTGTCCTGCCATAAATAGTACGATGAGTTTGTCGGCGAGATACCCGCAATAGTAACATAAGATTCATCGCGTGACGCGCCAAAATTATTTCCCGTAAGCGTGATAATCTCTCCCATTCTGCCGAATTTCGGTTCGATAGAATTTATAACCGGAGGTTTTGCGTCGCATGAAGCAAGAAGCGCAAAAAACACAGGCAAAAGAATAAAAAGTTGTTTGTATAGGTATGCGGTAAAATATTTTGTATTACTTGTCATTTTCTGTAACGGATGTTTCTTTATATGGGTTTACCGTCAGTTTTATTTCTATAGATGAGTTTAACTGAGGCGACGCGCCAAGCGGGAAGAAATAAATAGGTTCGTTAAATTCCATGGGAATTGTTTGAATCGACGTATAATAACTTACGCCTTTTTCCGAATCCTTAATCCAAATTTGCCCCTGGGCTACCAATACGTTGCCATTACGGCGGATGAACGGGGTAAATTGTACCGCTACTATAATATTTGAACCAACAAGACGAATGCCCACAGGAGTTCCCGGTATGGTTATTTTTTGATGGGAATCATTCCATATAACTTCTTCGTTTTCCAGAGCTGTTGCGTTAATGTCCAAAACCAACGCCTGCCTTCTGAATTCCGGCATCATTCTGGAACCTACCGGCTGAGACTGCGCCTCAATACAGACGCTTGTCGCAAAAACAAATAAAGCGCTTAAAAAAGAAAGACGGCGTATCATTTTACGGATGTCTCCTTGAATAATCAGCGGCTCTGATTATCGCAGGTTCGCCGGATCTGGAAAAATTCTTGCTTTCAGGCAGTTTTAAAATTATGATTTCCGAACCGTCAGCGCCTAAATATTGAAGAACGCCGTTTAAATCTGTCGCAGACGGTATAATTCCCGGGATTTCTTCTTCAGCCGCAAGAATGAAGTTTGATCTTTCATCGGGGTTTGCCTTTTTGCCGGCAAATCCGTTATTCAAAATTTGTCCTCCTCGTGAGAAAAATATTATAATCAGCGCGATTATAATTGCCGCCGCCGCTGCCGCCGGCAGAGGGATAGAGATCCTGCGCTGCCATACTCTTGGGTACTGCGTAAAGCGCCGTTTTTCTTCTAGTCTGCGCCAAATTTTTTCTTTGGATTTCAGCAGTTCTTCTTGACTTGTTTTTTGTGCGGAAGGGTCTTGGTTGATTAATTCGCGAAGCTGTTTAAAATTTTCAACTTTTCTTCTGCAAGTTGGACATTCCTTTAAATGGGAATCCATTTTTTCATCCCAAGGTGACGGAAGCTCGCCATCGACATAAATTGATAGAAGCTGTGGATCAGGACACATTTTTACCGCCTTGTAAATCAATATTCGGTTGTATAGAGTCTACAAGCAGGCTGCCAGCAAGCAGGCTGGTCAGCCGTTCTCTGGCTCTAAACACCCGTACTTTAACATTTCCTTCGCTAATTCCTAGCACTTTGCCAATTTCCTTATAATTCATATCAGCATATTCTTTTAATATCAAAACCATACGCAAATTATCCGGCAGTTTTTCTAGGGCGCTTTTAACTTCTTCACTTGTCTCTTTTTTTACAAGTATGCCCTCTCCGGTTTCCTCCCGCCTGTGGTCTTCACGAAAGGCGCGTTGATACACAATTCGTTCTTTAGCCTTTCTTTTTGCATAATTTAACGCCGCGTTTTTAACTACGCGAATCAGCCAGTATTTTGCCTCTTCCTTGTTTGGAAAAACCATGTTTCTTTCATATAAACGGAAGAAACTATCCTGGCAAAGGTCTTCCGCCGCTTCCCAGTCATTGGTTATACGGTAAGCAATCCTCAACAAAACTTGAAACGTTGAATCATAAAGGCGCTGGAATTCAACTGTTGAATTCCACCCCATAGACTCGCCTTCACTTCGAGGAGCATCTGTACGAACATGGTTTGCGTCATTTTCTATTTGTCCCTCTTCTATTACCTTAAACAATTTTTTTCCTCTTTTGTTACATTCATTGAGTACGCCATACTGTCCCCGCAGGTCCGTCTTCCAGAATTATACCCCGATTTTTAAGGTTTTGCCTGATATTATCCGCCGTTGCAAAGTCTTTTGCCTTTTTCGCTTCCGCTCTTTTTAAAATAAGCTCCTCAATTTCCCGTGAAAACGCGTCATTTTCGCCTTTTTCAGCGGTTTTTACAGCGTCCTGCAACCCAAGCCCCAGAACCTTGTCCATTTCAAAAACAGCAGAAAGCGTTTCAGATTCCACCGCCCCTTCTTTCAACAGCCCCCACAATTCCGCAAGAGCGCGAGGGGTATTTAAGTCGTCCTCAATGGCTTTGTTGAAATCTTCTATATAAATCGATGTTTTTTCCGTATCTGTGGCTGTCGGCGTACCGCGTTTTGCAACAAAAGAGCGAACTTTGTCCACCAGCGATTTGCGGGCGTTTTTCGCGCCTTCCAAACTTTCCATGGAAAACTGAAGCTGGCTGCGGTAGTGTCCGCCAAGCAGAAAATAACGGTAATCCAACGGATCAAAGCCTTCGTCTACAAGAGTTTGCAAAGTAAGAAAACCGCCCTTCGATTTAGACATTTTCCCGTCTTTAAGGACAAGAAATTCATTGTGCAACCAGTATTTTACCCACGGTTTTTTCCCCGTGGCGGCCTCACTCTGTGCGATTTCATTTGTGTGATGAATTGGGATATGATCGATTCCTCCCGCGTGAATATCGAAATTTTCGCCCAAATACTTCATGCTCATCGCCGAACATTCAATATGCCAGCCGGGATAACCGCGCCCCCAAGGACTATCCCACACTAATGCCTGATTCTCAAATTTGCTCTTTGTAAACCAAAGTACAAAATCGCCCGCATTACGCTTGTTTTCATCCTGTTCTATCCGCGCCCCTGCTTTAAGATCGTCCATTCGCAAAAGCGCGAGTTCCCCGTAAGAAGGAAATTTTGAAATATCAAAATAAAGATTGCCCCCCGCGAAATAAGTAAAACCGTTTTTTTCTATCCGTTGAATAAGCGCGATCATTTCGCCGATATGCTCCGTTGCCTTGCAAACAACCGTGGGGCACGTAATATTCATTCTGTCGGTATCGTTAAAAAACGCCTTTGTGTAAAAATCCGCTATTTCAAGAACGCTTTTGCCGCGCTCTTCCGCGCTTTTTACCATTTTATCTTCGCCGTCGTCCGCGTCATCTGAAAGGTGGCCGACATCGGTAATATTCATTACATGGTTTACGTCAAAACCGGCTCTGCGAAGGGAGCGGACTAAAATGTCATGAAGCACATAAGCGCGTAAATTGCCGATATGAGCGTAGTTATAAACCGTCGGACCGCAGCCGTAAAAGCCGACTTTTCCCTCTTGTAGAGGCTTAAAGGCTTGTTTTTCACGGCCAAGCGTGTTGTAAAAAGTGAATGACATATTAGCAGAGTAGGGGAAAAAAGAGAAAAAATCAACTGGATAAAGCTATCATTCACGACTCACGGCGAATTGACAGCATAAATAATTAAAAGTAAAATATGAATATAATAATATTAAAGCATTTTATGGCATATATTATTATATAAGGAGGATTTATGTATAAAAAACGCTTATTTTATTTTTATCTCGTATTTCAGATTGTTTTATTTTTGGCCACTTCTTGCACTTCTATAGGCAATATATTCAACAAGGAAATGTCATTGGATGATGCTATAAGGACGGTGGCAAGAAACATTGAGAGTAATGTAGAACAAGGGGAGAAAATCGCCTTACTCAACTTCAATTCGCCATCGGAACAGTTTTCTGAATATGTGCTTGAAGAACTGTCAAGTCAATTAGTTCGGGGAAAAAGACTTATTGTATTAGATCGCAAAGAACTGGATTTGATTCGGAAAGAAGAGCAATTTCAAATGTCCGGCGAAGTAAGCGATGAATCCGCTCAAGCAATAGGAAGAAAACTTGGCGCTCAGGTAATTGCATCCGGTTCGTTAAGCGCGGTAGGGAATGCGTACCGTTTTCGCGTTAAGGTGCTTGCTGTAGAGAGCGCCGCTATTGTGGCAGCTCCTTCGGTAGAAATAAGAGCCGATGAAAAAAAGGTAGTGTTCTTACTAGGTGAAAAAGAAGTTTCTCAGGCCAATGCAGGTTCCGGGCAAACGTCCGCCAAAGCGTCTTCAGCAAGCATCTCTTATAAAATAGGGGCTCGCGGTCCTGGCGGAGGCATCGTCTTCTACGACAAGGGGACATTTTCAGACGGTTGGCAGTATTTGGAAGCGGCTCCCGCCGAAACTGAATTTTCCGCTCAATGGAGGAGTAAGTGGGATTATACGGATTGGGGATATTTGAAGGATGAGATAGGTTTTGGCAAAAAAAACACAGAGTATATAGTACAGAACATCAATGACAGTCAAGCTGCTGCTCAGTTATGCGCAAAAATGAATTTTAACGGATTTAAAGACTGGTTTTTACCGAGCGTTAAAGAACTGGATTTGATATATAAAAATCTAAAAGAGAAAGGCTTAGGCAGCTTTAGCGATAAATGGTACTGGTCTTTATCGGTTGATGATAAGGGTTATCGTATGCAGTATCTGAGGTTCAATGATGGCCGTCAGAGTTCCAGTGAAGTGACCAATTCTCTTTCTGTTCGCGCCATCCGGGCTTTTTAATTTGCGTAAAGAGGGATAATTGAAAACCAATGAGGGTATTTTTTCTCGTTATAAAATAAAAGTAATTTGTTTTGTGTTATTAGTGACAGGTTCATTTTTGTTTTCATGCGCGACATCCGGTCTGTCAGAAAACAACCCAAAAACAAGGTACAGAGTGGCAGATTGTCCGCCCGAAGTAAGGAAAAGGGCGGTATTTTATGCCGGAAAATATGTTGAAAGAGAAACTGTATGGGCATGGGGCGGACGGGACTATTTGGAAAAAGAAGGAGTTTTAACTCTTGATTGTTCGGGTTTCATAGTTCGCGTTTTTCAATATGCGGTTAAAGGAACAAAATATTCCCTGTTATTTGAAGATGCGCCGTTATCTGCTTTTTATGAATATTTTACTGTTCCCATAGATACGCTGACTCCTGGCGACATTATTTTTATGGGTACTGAAAGAAACGCGCCGCCGACGCACATAAGCATCTTTGTCAATATGGATAATGCAAATATTTATTTTATGGACGCGACATTAAAAGAAGAAGAAGGAATTAACGGAGCGACATTACGGCATTATTCCAAGAATGATCCAAGATTTTTGTATTATGCAAGATTACTTGTCAAATATTAACGTCTTTGTCATTTCACCCCAAATAATCCGATAACCTGCGATAACATTGATTCACGACATGCTTCTGCTCCAGATCAACTTCTTCACCTAACTCGTCAATCAATGATTCAAGACTGGAAAGGCTTTCATTTAAGCAGGTATAAAAACCGCGTGACGCTCTAAACCAGTAATTTCCGTCTCCGTCCGTGAAAAGACCTAAAAATCCGAGTTCTTTTGAGTTTTTTTTCCATATAATAGGCTTTGCAAGATCATCTAAATGTTTTATCAGCGCGGAAAGTTTTTCATGCGAATTAAAATTTTCTTTACGGGGCAGAGAGCGGGAGAAAGCGCCGTCTACGTCTAAAACAGGCGCAAGAGAGAGCAAGAGACTGAGTTTTTCTCCGGCAAGAAGATTGTATTGGTTCTTTACCGTAATTTTTCCTTTTATGCTCTTAAAACTTTTTTCGTTTGATAAATTATTTTTAATAAGCTCAAGTCTTTCCCACGGAAGAATTACGGTTTTCTTTCCTTTTACAGTGGCAATTTCAAACACTTCGCCTGAAATTTTTATGTTATTGGTAAAATCGCGAGTTTTCTTTTGTTTTTCGCGGCCATCAGCGAATTTTCCGTCAGCGTCGCTGGAGAAAAGACCAGGCCTTATCCTATTTAAAACATCTTTTGAGAGCGGAGAAACTGACATCGCGTACATTTTTGACGTGCGTACAATTTCTCCGGCGACAATAAATAGGGGATCCATGCGGAACATTACTGATCCGGGATGAATTATTATTTTATCCGCCGTTAAACTTCGATATGAGCCGATTTTCCCCCGCATTTCATGCGCACGAGATTCCCCGTGCCCTCTTTCGCGAACACAGACAAATTGAATCATTCCGCGTCCGATACAGCATAAATAGTCGTCAATTTCGTCAGAGGAGAGCGGTTGTGCTCTTTGGTGTACGGGAATCTTCATCTTGGCAAGAATTTCTTCAAGCTGAGCGGTTACATTAACTATTTCCGCCATTGCGCGCTCGTCAAGATAACTTTTTTCGCAGAATTTTAATTTATTGGTTGAATCATTATACGCTTTATAAAGTTTTAAATACGAAACAAAATCGCCGTTATCATCGCGGAAACGGTGATGAGCCTGTCTTGCGTCGGTTTCTTCACCGGGAGGAAGGATATAAGGGCTTTGTGTTGATAAAAACGCCGCAGAGATTAGCGTTTCTTTGATCACTTCGGGATATTTTAGTATCGCTTCTACAATTATTCGCGATTGACGCGGCGCAAGAGGGAATTCCGTCATTAATTTGCCGATATTTGACAAACTGCGGTCTTTTTCAAGCGCGTCAAGCAGATTTAACGTCTCTATTCCTCCAAGTAATCCCTCTCTTTCAGGCGCGGCAATAAAATTAAAGTTTTCAAAATCCGTAATTCCAAGATCCGCCATCCTTAAAATAACTTCCGATAAATCAGTGCGGAAAATTTCTTCGGTGGTGTACAATTGCCTCTGTTCAAAATCTTTGCGCGTGTACAACCGATAACAGGTTCCTTCACGCGTTCTTCCCGCTCTTCCCTTGCGCTGGTTCGCCGATGCGATAGAAATTGGCGATTCAATAAGACTGGACGTAAATGTTTTGGGATTATACCAGTTTATTTTTGCCAATCCCGAATCAATTACGGCGGTAATTCCGTCAATAGTGACGGAAGTTTCGGCAATATTTGTTGAAATAACAACTTTTGTTTTTCCCTTTGGAGGGTCTTCAAAAACTTTTTCCTGCTCTTCTTTTCCAAGTCTGCCGTACAATGGAACAAGGTGTAAAAATTTTCCCACAGAACTAAAAGTAAGCCTTGATATGCAATCTTTTATCATTTTTTCGCCTGAAAGAAAAACTAATATGTCCCCTTCGCGTTTTTCACTTATAAAGCGTGTAGTAATTGTCTCGATTTTTAATAAAATTGCCTCATCTTTGTTGTTTATTTGCCTTTTATCACCTGTTTTTTCGCGATTTTTTTCTTCTCTTTCTTTCGGCTCGGTTGTTAAAACAGGATCATAAATCAACGTAACCGGAAAACGCTGGGCTTCTATCTTCACAATAGGGCAATTATTAAAGTATTCGGAAAAAATTTCCGCGTTTATTGTCGCGGAAGATATGATCACTTTAAAATCACGTCTGCTTTCAAGAACTCTTTTTAGCAATCCAAGGATAAAATCGATGTTTAAACTCCGTTCATGCGCCTCATCAACGATTAAAACGCCGTATTTTGACAGCCAAGGATCGATTTTCATCTCTTGAAGGAGCATTCCATCGGTCATTATTTTTATTTTAGTCTCATGATTGGTCTTGTCGGCGAATCTCATCTTGTATCCTATGAGTCCGGGTATTACCGTGCCTGTTTGACGCGCTATAAATTCGCTTACGGATACCGCTGCGATACGGCGCGGCTGTGTAACTCCGATGATTCCGTTCTTTGTATATCCCGCTTCATAAAGTATCACGGGAAGCTGAGTTGTCTTTCCGGAACCGGTCGGACTCTCCACGACAAGCGCTTGATTATTTTCAAGCATTGACAAAATTTTTTTCTGATTCTTGTAGACAGGAAGATCAATATAGTTCATAATATTTATAATAGCGACTTGATAAAAAAAAATATAGTTGCTATTATTTATTCATCATGATATATTTAAGAGGGGGATATTAATGGCAAATAAAAAAAATGTGTACTTCTTCGGAAAAGGAAAAGCCGAAGGAGACGCGAAGATGAAATCAATTTTGGGAGGCAAGGGCGCTAACCTTGCCGAGATGACTAATCTTGGAATTCCTGTTCCACCGGGCTTTACTATTTCTATAGATGTGTGCGCCGCTTATTATGAAAATAAAAATAAATATCCGGCTGGAATAAAAGAAGAGGTAGAAGCGAGCCTTAAAAAACTTGAAACCATGATGAATAAAAAGCTTGGCGATCCTAATGATCCGCTTTTGGTTTCAGTTCGTTCGGGAGCGGCAATGTCCATGCCGGGCATGATGGATACAATCCTTAATCTTGGGATAAGCGATAAATCGGTAAAAGGGCTTGCCGCAAGGACAGGTAATCCGCGTTTTGCGTGGGATGCTTACCGGCGTTTTATTCAAATGTACGGTGATGTAGTAATGGGCGTTGAGCATGATTTGTTTGAAGAAGCTCTCCATTCAATTAAAAAGGCAAAGAACATAGAACTTGATACCGACCTTACGGCTTCCGATCTTGAAAAACTTGTTGATGAATACAAAAAAATCGTTAAAAATAATTCAGGTAAAGACTTTCCGCAGGCTCCGCTTGATCAGCTTTGGGGCGCGATAAACGCGGTTTTTGGCTCTTGGATGAGTAAACGCGCCGTTACCTACCGCAAACTGGAAAACATTGTCAACCTAAAAGGAACTGCGGTAAATGTTCAGTCAATGGTTTTTGGCAATTTCGGCGATGATTCGGGAACCGGAGTATGCTTTAGCAGAGACCCAAGTACCGGTATTAATGAATTTTACGGCGAATATTTAATGAACGCGCAGGGAGAAGACGTAGTTGCCGGTATCAGAACGCCGGAAAGAATTGCTACGCTGGCAAAAAAGAATCCTACCATATATAAAGAGCTTGTATTAATAAAAAACCGTCTTGAACAGCATTTTAAAGACATGCAGGACATGGAATTTACCGTTCAACAGGGCGTTCTTTACATTCTGCAAACAAGAAACGGCAAACGCGCCGGAACTGCCGCTGTAAAGTGCGCGGTCGATATGGTAAACGAAGGTTTAATCGACAAAAAAACCGCCATTATGCGCGTTACCCCTGCTCTTCTTGACCAACTTTTGCACCCGATGATCGATTTTAATGCGCAAAAACAGGCAAAGGCCCTTACAAAAGGGTTAAATGCTTCTCCGGGCGCCGGATCGGGCAGAATCGTTTTTAACGCAAAAGACGCAGAAGCTTGGCACCAAAGAGGCGAAAAAGTGCTTCTTGTCCGTAAAGATACAAGCCCCGAAGACATCGGAGGAATGGTTGTTTCACAGGGTATTCTTACATCAACAGGCGGAATGACAAGCCACGCGGCTGTTGTCGCGCGCGGCATGGGAACTCCGTGCGTTGCCGGCGCAAAAAGCGTTTTAGTGCAGGGCAGTACGGTCGAAATCGGCGGAAAAATATTTAATGAAGGTGATTGGATAACCATAGACGGCACTTGCGGCGAAGTATACGAAGGTAAATTGCCGCTTGTTGCGCCTACAATTTCCAAAGATGTAAATACGTTCCTTAAGTGGTGCGATGACATACGCGCAGGAGCGGTTCGCGGCAAAGTTAAAGGTTTTGCAGTTAGGACAAATGCCGATCAGCCTGAAGACGCAAAAAGAGCGTTTGATTTTGGCGCTCAGGGTATCGGTCTTTGCAGAACAGAGCATATGTTCTTTGACAAGGATAAACTCATTCATTTCCGCGCAATGATTGTCGCGGAAACGGAAGAAGAGAGAAAAGTTGAATTAAAGAAGATTCTTCCCCTTCAACAGAAAGATTTCTTCGGCATTTTCAAGGCAATGGAAGGCCGCCCTGTAACAATCAGGCTTTTAGACCCGCCGCTCCATGAATTTGTTCCCCACACAAAAGAAGAAATTGAAGAATTAGCAGGGCATTTAAACATCAGTGTTGATAAATTAACTTCCAAGATTGAAGTTCTTAGAGAAAGCAACCCAATGTTGGGGCATCGCGGCTGCCGTTTGGCGGTAACATACCCTGAAATCTACGATATGCAGGTAGAGGCTATCGCCCTTGCCGCCGCAGATTGCGCAAAACAAAAAATTCCGGTACATCCGGAAATTATGATACCAATTGTAGTAACCGCGAGAGAGCTTAAATTATTACGCCCCAATGCCGAAAAAATACTTGAAAAAGTGTTTACTGCGGCGGGCGTAAAAGTTCCCATAACAATTGGCACGATGATTGAAGTTCCGCGCGCCGCGATTCGCTCAGCGCATATTGCCAAGTACGCGGACTTTTTCAGCTTTGGAACAAACGATCTTACACAGATGACCTTCGCTTTTAGCCGCGATGACATTGCGTCATTTCTGCCTACCTATCTGGAAAAAAATGTTCTTGACGTTGATCCGTTCAAGACCATTGATCAGGACGGAGTGGGCAGTTTGATTAAATTCGCAATTGAAGCAGGCCGATCTGTAAAACCAGATCTCAAGATGGGGATCTGCGGAGAACACGGCGGAGACCCAGCAAGTATTGACTTCTGTTATAGGGCTGGGTTGAGCTATGTATCATGTTCACCATTCCGGGTGCCGTTAGCACGTCTTGCCGGTGCGCAAGCTGTTATCAACAATTCCGGAAATAATATATTGGGAGGGGGGTCCGTAAAGGCTAAACCTGCCGCTGCCACGGTGAAAGGCAGTAAAAAACCTATTAGGGAGGACAAGAAGATGGCAGTAACATCTGCGAAGAAACCCGCTGCGAAAAAACCCGCTGCGAAGAAACCTGCGGCCAAGAAAACCGCAGCCAAAAAGCCCGCGAAGAAACCCGCGGCAAAGAAACCCGCAAAGAAACCTGCGGCAAAGAAATCTGCGGCGAAAAAACCCGCAGCCAAGAAACCAAAGGTAGTTCTTTAATCTAAGGTTTTTTGGTATTTAAAAAGCTTTTTTACAAAAAACCTGGTCGTAAGAGCGGCTCCCGTTGAGTGCGTCTTACAGGCCAGGTTTTTTTATTTTAAAAAATAAAATTTATTTAATATATAGTAACAAAAATTAATAATATATGGTAGAATATTAATATGCGTGAACTTCAAAAGAACCAAAAGATAATTCGTCTAAAGATACTAATAATCGTTATTGCTACAGCAATTGTTATAAATGTTTCAAGTCTTGCGGTAGGTTCCTTGTTTCTTACGCGCAGCATAAGCAGGGCTATGGAATCTGATATGCTGGTTACGGTTGATATTGCGGATCAATATGTAACAAATGAAATTAAGATGTTAAAATATGACGCGGAAAATGCCGCTAATGACATAAAAGCGTATAATACCGCCGGTATCACCGCCGGTATAGGCGCATCTTTACCGGATGCGGACAGGCTTGAGCAGATATGCGCGAAATATCCGGTATTTATCGGTCTTGCCATTTTTAACCAAACAAATTTATTGGCCTCTTGCGGGAAATCGCAAATTTCTCCCGAATTGCTCCGAGAACCTTTTTTGCAAACTGCAATAAAAGGCGGCTCTGTAATTTCAACAACCATGTATGCCCCAGACGGCGCTCTTGTTATGTATGTTTCAGTTCCGATAAATGACAATTTTGTTTTGGCGGCGGTTCTGCCCGGTTTTTATTTTAGCAATTTACTGTCCAAGTTTATTTTCTGGGACTCAGGTCATTTATTTATCCATGACGCGGAGGGCGATACTGTTTCTAATTACCGCGAAGACTGGGTGCAACAAAGAATAAATTTTTTAAAATTGGCTAAAAATGACAAGCGTTACGAAAGCGTATCCATAGTGATAAAGCGCGGGATTAACAAAGAGCGCGGCACTGGCAGGTTCGTCCTGGATGGAATGCACAGAATGTACGCTATCCGCCCCGTATCAAGCGTTAATGAAGGCTGGTTTGTCGGTGTTGTCGCCCCATTAAATGAAAGCGTATTAAAGGAAGTTCCGGGCAGTTTATTGCTTATGGGGTTGATTACATTGCTCCTTAGCATACCCGCCGCCATTGCCGCCGCTGTTATACTAAGGCGTCCATACGATGAAATTGAGCACCTGCGCGAAGGGGCGGAAGCGATGTCGGCTTCAAAAACAAAATTTCTGGCGACTATGAGCCACGAGATACGCACGCCAATGAACAGTATCCTGGGTTTTTCGGAGTTTGCGCTTGATAATGAAATATCGCCTAAAGTCAGGGATTATTTAAATAAAATAAAAATTAACATCGAATGGCTTATACATATTATAAACGATATACTTGATATTTCCAAAGTGGAATCCGGCAAAATGGAACTGGAAAAAATTCCGTTTGATATGCATGAATTGTTTTCAAGCTGCCGGACTTTAATTATGCCCAAGGCTGTCGAAAAAGGCATTATGCTGCATTTTTATGTCGAACCAAGCCTGGGGAAAAAACCGTTAGGCGATCCTACAAGGCTCCGCCAGGTGCTTGTAAATCTTTTGTCCAATGCCGTTAAGTTTACAAATACGGGTATGGTAAAACTTAACGCCGTATTAAGGGCTATGAATGAAAAGACCATAACAATGTTCTTTGAGGTAAAAGATTCAGGCATTGGGATGACCCCTGAACAAGTAAATAAAATATTTGATCCGTTTATGCAAGCCGAAGCGGCGACAACCCGCGTATACGGCGGCACCGGCCTTGGGTTGTCTATCACAAAAGATATTGTAGAAATGATGGGCGGAAAACTTGCGGTAGAAAGCACCCTCGGCATTGGCAGCAGATTCAGCTTTGAACTGACTTTTGATACCGTAGACGCCAACCATGAGCGTTTATTTGAAGATCAAATGGTTATTCATGAACTTGATAAACCGGCGTTTGAAGGCGAAGTTTTATTATGCGAAGACAATCCTATGAATCAACAGGTTGTTTACGAACATTTGGCAAGAGTCGGACTGACCACTATTATTGCCGATAACGGTCTAAAAGGCTATGAATTGGTAAAAAAAAGGCAGGAAAACAATGAAAAGCAATTTGACTTGATTTTTATGGATATGCACATGCCTGTTATGGACGGGCTTGAAGCGTCGGCAAAAATCAAGGAACTGGATACGGGCGTTCCCATAGTGGCGATGACGGCGAATATTATGTTTAATGACAGGGAAATTTACAGAAACAGCGGCATGATTGAATGCGTCGGGAAGCCTTTTACCTCGCAGGAACTGTGGCGTTGCCTTATGAAGTACTTTACGCCAAAAATACCGGGTTCCGATTATAAGAACACTAAATTGGAAGCAAGCATTGAGTTTCAAAGAAAACTACAATCTATGTTTGTGAAGGGCAATCAAAACATATACCAGGAAATAGTTGACGCTCTGGAAGCCGACGATATTGTTCTTGCCCACAGGCTTGCCCATTCATTAAAAAGCGACGCTGGCAATGTCGGTAAAATCATCCTTCAAACAGCCGCCACCACCGTAGAACAGAACCTAAAAAACGGCAAAAAACTGGTTTCGGCGGAGCAGTTGAATATACTCAAAATGGAGCTGGACTTGGTACTTAATGAATTTAAATCGATAAGCTAGTATCTGCCCCTCTAAACCTGCCTCTCTAAATGCCGATAATTTAGCATGGACGGAGGTCTGTGTGATTAGAGGATGGTATACGGGCGCAAGCGGGATGAGGGCGCAACAGTGGCGGCTTGACGCAGTGGCGAATAATCTGGCAAATGTGGATACTACCGGTTATAAGAAAGATGTTGCGTCTTTTAAGGCGTTTCCTGAGTTGCTGTTAAGACGAATGGATGACGATGGCGTTCATTTACAGCCTTTTGGCTCTGCGGATGCCGCGCCGATTGTCGGGAAACTTGGCACTGGCGTCGAATTAAATGAATTATTTACGGTTTTTACGCAAGGTGCCCCAAAAGAGACCCAAAGTGACTTTGATTTAATGCTTGAAGGCAAGGGGTTTTTCTCCGTGGCGACGCCTTACGGCGAAAGATATACAAGAAACGGCACTTTTGTCTTGGGTAAGGAAGGGTATCTTGAAACTAAAGACGGTTTTCCCGTTTTGGGAGAAAATGGCCCTATCAGGGTAAAAGCCAATAATTTTAAGGTTGATAACGAGGGCAGGGTATGGATCAACGCCGCCTATCCCGATGAACCGGATGTTATGGTAGGAAGAGAGGCTAACCAATGGGAAGAATTGGTCTTGCTGGATACCCTAAAAATTGTTGATTTTGAGCTGGATCGCTATCTTGAAAAACAGGGAACCAGTCTTTACCGCGAAAGCCAAACATCAGGCCCCGCAAGGACTATGGACGTGGTAAGCCGGCCTATGGTAATACAGGGATTTGTAGAGTCCGCGAATGTTGATCCGGTAACGGAAATGGTTCAAATGATCGAAGTAAACCGTTCTTATGAGGCAAATCAAAAGATTATTCAGTCTGAAGATTCCGCATTGGGCACATTGATAAATCAAGTGGCAAAATTTGGCTAATAGAAAATAATAAGAGAGGAAAAAATGGTTAGGAGTTTATGGACAGGAGCGTCCGGCATGATCGGGCAGCAGTCGAATATCGATACGATCTCAAACAACCTCGCGAATGTGAATACCCACGGTTATAAAAAACAACGCGCCGATTTTGAAGACCTTATTTATCAAACTGTAAAAACGGCGGGGACTCCGGCTACTGAAGACACTGTAGTTCCGGTAGGCATTCAAATGGGACACGGCGTTAAACTGGCGGACACTCAAAGGGTTTTTGAGCAGGGAGCGCTGCAAAATACCGGCGTAGCCACCGACATGGCTATTACGGGCGAAGGTTTTTTCAAAATACAGACTTATGACGGCACTATGGCGTATACCCGTAACGGAAATTTTAAAGTTGACTCGAACGGGCGCATGGTCAATAGCAACGGTTATTGGCTTGTCCCGGATATAATGATGCCGGAGCTTTTTCTGCCGGATAGTATCAATGTTACCAAAGACGGCAGGGTAAGCGTTAAAGTTCCGCGAGACGGCGAGGAAGTTGAGGTTGACGTAGGCAGAATCGAACTGTACCGTTTTCCAAACCCGGTAGGCCTTACCGCGATTGGCGAAAATCTGTTCAGGGTCAGCCAGGCTTCTGGTGAGGCGATTCCCGGCATTCCCGGTTATGAAGGCATGGGACAGATTCAACACAGATTTTTGGAAATGTCAAATGTCGCGGTTGTTCAAGAAATGGTCAATCTGATTGTCGCCCAACGCGCCTATGAATTTAATTCTAAAACAATTCAAACAAGCGACAGTATGCTTGGAACCGCGACTACATTAAAGAGGTAATATAGATGGACATAGCCGGACTTGATTTTAATAACCCAGCGTCATTTTATGCGGATAACATTCGGTTAACGTCAACTCCGGCTGTCCACAGCCCCGATAAATTTGCGGAGGCGCTAAAAAGAGCTTCAGCTAACAGTACCGTTGTTGAAAAACGCGCAGGTGAAGAGCCTATTGATAAAGAGGACAAGCTCTACCAGTTGTGCCTTGAACTTGAGACATTCCTAGTTAAAAATCTTTTAACCAGCATGAGAAATACCGTGCAAAAATCGGGGCTTGTGGACAACAGTTTTGCCGGTAAAATGTACGAAGATATGCTCTACGATGAATATGCCAAAGATTACACCAAGAGCGCCAACTTCGGGCTTGCGGAGCAGGCTTATAGGCAGTTGAAAAGAATTAATGGTTAGTTTTATTAATTCTTATATATTTATCTTCAATGTAATAAATAATTTGCGCCAAAGAAAGCACATCCAGCGTATTTATGTTCAATCTATAATGGTTGAGTAAAATAATAAACCATTTTTTCTCATTTTCATCCATGCGAATACCTTCCTCTGATTGATTCCATGCTGTAATTATGAGATTCATTATCTCGAGTGAAAAGTATTCATTAGGTAAACTTTGAACTGTTGTTCTTTTATATTTGTTATCGCCTTTAGTATAAAAAGGTGAGATTTCTAAAAATGATTTTATATACAAAGCGATTATTTTATGCCTGTCTATTCTATGCTCAGATACATTTTTCCCATAAACCTTTCTTTTAAATATCTGCAAATTACTAAAATAAGCATGTTTAACCCGCTCAAACTCTTTTGGTTGTATCTTCAAAACTATTTGTGATTCTTTTTGTTCACTCTGTTTATTAACAAAGGTAACAAATCTTTCGGCAAAGTCTTTAATATCTTCCCACCAAACTTTTGAGTTAAAGTTATATTCATTATCCATCAGGTTAATTGTCCAATATCTCTGAAAATTGTTTGCTTATAATGTCCACATAAAGCCCTAAATTAACTGTTCCCGCATGTTTGGAATTATTTATGGGAATTAACTCTACGTTAACCGGATGGTTATTCCATACGCGGTATGCGGTTACTAATACCTTGACTAGTAAACCAAGCGCAATACAAATCGCAACTGCAATAAAAATAATATCAGCCATAACTATTGTTCCTCCTTGTCCTCTAATTCAAGTATAGCTTTATTTTTAAGAAAGGGATAACAAGTAATAATATATATTATACACAAAACAATAGAAAGTACATTGAATAATATACTTACAAAAAACAGAGCTTTATGCTTAAATAATGGCATAACCTCGTTAGTTACCATAAAAAAGAACATCCCGGAAAACAGGACAATTAAAATAACAGAAATCGTTGAAGAAGTATCACTTAGCGAAAGGTCATAGCGAAAATGACCATGTCTTTCGTTAAAAATGCCAATATTGAGAACCAGACCCAATACTATAACATCGCTGATCAATACGGGTTGAATTGTATATTTATCAATCAATAATAAATACACCAAAACCCTCATAAACATAGGGATCATACCGACTGCCATAATAGTAATAAACCACCGTATAACCTTTCCCAATTTATGCCTTCTTTCTATTCCAGCATATCAAAATGATATGCTGGAATATTGTTTGTAATGGTATATATTTTAACATACAATAATAAACAATGTAAAGGAAAAATAATAAAAACTTATTTTCTTGCTGATAAAATAAAGTAGTGTTTGTCTCCCGATACGGGACTATCGTTATTCAGGGTGTAAAAATTCAACATATAACCGTAACCAATCTGAATGTACATTCCCCCAACCGGTATTAATAGCGAAGCTTCAAACATTAGTGACTGGCTGACAACGGTACTTTCAGGAAATATCGGGAAAAATTTATTTGTATTTTGATCATAGTCAAGATCAATGACTTCGTATTTTAATTGAGAATAATTGTACTTTGCCGACAGGCTGACATATTTAAACAAAACGCTGTCCAGCCCAAGGTAAAAGTAAGGGCTGCCCCATGTTTCTTGCGAGTGGTTAACAGTATCAAATAACGGGAACATCCTTTGGTTTTCTGCGGCGGTCAGAAAATATACGGGAACAATGCCGCCGGAAAAACCGATACTGAACTTTTCAGAGTCAAATTTTATTCCAACATCTATAAGAGGGCCTAAAATGTGCATAGAAAAATCGTCAGTATAGGAATTAAGACGCTGAGAACCTAATATGGGCATATCTAAATAGCCTTTTTCTCTTGATTCTTGGTATTCATAATACAATCCGGCTCCCGCCTGCCAATTGAAATTTTCGTTTATCGTATGCCTGTATTGTATCGGGAGAAAAAACAATTCATAAACAGTTTCATTATTTACAATTATAGAATCGGAAACGGCAGGATCATCCAGTTCTTCGCTTGTTGATGTTTTTTCAATTAGCCCGCGTATTTCCCCGCCTAAGACATCACTGTAATTCAAGCCAAAACCAACATTGACAATGGAACCGTCTTTCATTACTTTTGTGTCCATAAAAAAACTGGCGTTTCCAAAACTTAACGAACTACTCTGCGAATACGCAAAATAGGGGAGCAGTAAAAAAATTAACGGGATAATTTTTTTCATGATTATTCCGTAAATTTTACCTTGTAGTAATTGGCCACGTTCATTAATAGATATGCCATGACTTCCTGATTAGAATCTATCTCCGCTGCCTCTCCTTCAGTACCGTTTGGCCAATATTGTTTTAGACTGTTAATGCCGTAATCGGCAAAATTTACGGCAGGGATTTTATCTACCGCAAATGAATATTTTGCCTCGGTATCCGCCGAAGCTCCCGAAAATACAATTAGATAATCTTTAAGATATTTGGGAACTTTAACAGCCGCAGAATACAAACTGCTTGAGCCGGAAGTCTTAAAATAGTACGCTTTGCCGTTTGGGACGATTATTATGCCGTTTATTGCCAAGTTCGACCGTATATTAAAAGTAACGCTTTCCTTGTTTATTTTTAGGGAAACAGAGTCCGTCCATTTTTTCCCATTAAAATCCTCAGTATCAATGACAATGTCTTTAAATTCAAATTCTTCGGATATTGCTCCGCACTGGACAGTAATATCTATTTCTCTCGTTTTTCCCGGCATAATGGATTGTAAATCTCCCGCATTCAAACGAGTCGAATTGGTATTTCTGGTAATTTCAAGGCCGGCAGGCAATGTAAGCCGATATTCCATAGCCGTGGAAATAGTTTCACCAATGTTAGTGAATTTAATTGTTAAATCGTAAGGTTGACCGCTAAACAAGCGCATAAGATCGGTAGAGTATGACTGCGGTACAATTGAAGTTTTTATATTCACCCCGCTTGTCAACGTAAGAGTTCCGACATTTTCGCCGTCTGTATTGGGGGTTACGGTAAATTCATGATCATCTATGGTAACAATATAATCATCGCCGGCTATGATGTTTTCAGCTTCTAATTCACCTTCATCGCCGATTTCAACCGTCTGCTTGTCCATTCCGTTTTTTACAGCTTCTACTACCGCATTTGTTCCTTTTGGCACATTCACCACTCTGGAAAACAGCGCTCTTGAACCGTCATCTTTAACTGCCGAGGCTCCAAATGTGCTGTTTCGAGTCCTTGAAGCGTAAAGGAAATATTGCTTTGCGTTTACCCCCGTCCCTTCCGTAACTATTATTACGTTATCTGATTCCTTTGTCATATTAACAGTGGTAGTATAGTAAGAGTTTCCGATCATTCTGTAATTATTTGCAAAATACCATGTTTCGCCAGTATCCATGCGTATCCACTCGCCCCAGAATTCCTCTGCAAACAAAGGTATCTCATGCAGATCGCCTTCATTGCCGCAAGTAACAAGAGCGGACGCAATAATGGCAAGTAACAATATTTTTAACGGTAATGCCTGTTTTTTCATATTTACTCCTTAACGGTTTTTAAAAGTCGCTTTTGGACCGTTCGTTACGCAATATACTTTTGGATTGTCTTGGGCGGAATTGGTTGTCCATTGAAAATCTACGCTCCCATTGCTTTGAACATAGACATTTGTTACATTTAAGCTATAAACTGAAAACGGAGAGGTTCTATTTTCTTCATCATCTTTATTAGTTTTATACGGTTCGGCTAAAGTTATTCTAATTGTATATGACGATTTATTGTCAAAAGTATATTCAAGAGTTTGATTTGATAAGCTGCACGAACAAAAGACCAGGCATAATATGCAAAATACAAAAGCGGTTTTTTTGATTGTCATGACGGATAACCCCCTATTTTCTGAAATGTCTTTTAATTATCCCTTATTTTTCCTTTTTTGTACAGGAGTTTTGGTAAAGCCGCTGTCACATTGCCAATTTCTGCGGAGCGGCTTTACCTTGTTTATTCCTCCTTAAGGAACCGTAAATGAACCAAGCAATGTGCCGCCGCTTATGCCGTCCATTGTACCCCGTAATTTATAAACCAATGCATTACTGCCGCTCCAACTGCTATTATTACTGGTAGTAAATGCCGGACTGGGCGGCGTGTTGGTGTAGTACACAATAAATGAGTTTTCTCCTTGATAAGACCCTGTAACCCAATACAGTTGAACTACATCGCCTGTTGTGACATTGAAGGTGTATGTATCATAAGAACCGCTTACTCTTACACTAGTTTCAGTATCAACTCCGTTTACATTAATTCTCAATGCGCCTCCCCCGTTCCAACCATCGTTATCAGAATCATACATGTCAATGGTAACTGAGTTATATAGAGGCAGGGAAGGCGGAGTAGTGGATGTATTAAACGTAATCCGGTATGTACCGCTGGAACTGTATGGCGTTACCTTTATGTAGTACACCTGTCCGCTTGTTACCGACAGTGAGGTGGATGTGGTACCGCTGGATAATCTTGTCTGGCTTCCAACTGTAGTGAAGCTTGAGTTATACAACTGTACGTTAATGCCGTATGAAGAACTCAGCGTGCCATTGAAGTTTGCATGTATGTACTGCGAACTTGATGTTGCGGTAAACTTGAACCACTGCTCACCGGTTGAGGAAACAGTGCCGCTTGACCATGTGCCGGCAGTAAGCGTGATAATTGGGGAAGGCGAGGTGCTGGAGGTACTAAATGTAATCTGGTAAGTGCCGCTATAGCCACTGTAAGGCGTTACCTTTATATAGTAGACGGTCCCAGTTGATACCGTCCGTGAAGTGTATGTGTTGCTATAAAATTCTGTCGTCTGGCTTCCAACAGTACCGCCGTTTGAGTCATACACCCATACATACAGATCACTCAACGTGCCTAAAGTAACGTGTATATTCTGCGTACTTGAAGTTGCAGTGAATTTGAACCACTGTTCTCCGCCTGAGGAAACAGTGCCGTCTGCCCATAAACCGGCATTAAGCGTGGTCGCTGTGGCGCTATTGGCGGGAAGCGGCGGAGTATCCAACTCATTAAACGCAATCTGGTACGTGCCGGTGAAGCTATTGAAAGGTGTTACCTTTATATAGTACGTCTGTCCGTTTGTTACCGGCAGTGTGGCGTCTGTTTGGTAATAGTATAATAGAATCTGGCTTCCGACTGTGGCGGCGGCGGCTGAGTCATAAACCTGAACATTCATTCCATCATAAGTAGTCATCACGACAAAATTTGCGTGTATATACTGCGTATTTGATGTCGCGGTAAATTTGAACCATTGCTCGCCGTATAAGGAAATATCGCCGTCTGCCCAGACGCCGGCGGTAAGCGTTGTTGCCATTGGAAGCGGCGTAGTATTTGATGCGCTAAACGCAATCCGATAGGTGGCGCTGCTGGAACTGTAAGGCGTTACCTTTATGTAGTACACCTGCCCACTTGTTACCGACTGTGATGTGTATTTGGTATCGCTAGATAATCTTGTCTGGATTCCGACCGTACTGCTGCCTGTAGAGTCATATAACTGAACGTACAGGCCATTTGAACTCAATGTGCCAAAACCTGCGTGTATGTACTGCGTGTTTGCATTTGCGGTGAACTTGAACCATTGTTCGCCGGTTGAGGAAATATAGCCGTTTTCCCAAGTCTCGGCAGTAAGCGGGATTGCTGTGGTCCAAGTATTGCTTGGAGGATTTACGGACGCGCTGAACGTAATCCGGTATGCGCCTAAGTAGCTGGAATTGTACGGCGTTGCCCTTATATAGTACGTCTGCCCGATTGCTACCGCACGGGAGATGTATCTGTTGCCGCCATATAATCTTGCCTGGCTTCCGACCGTATTTCCGCCCAAGTCATATAACTGAACATTCAAGCCATAGCTATAAAAAGAAGAATCAACCGTGTAAAAACCTGCGTGTATGTACTGCGTAGTCGCAGTAGCGGTGAATTTAAACCACATATCGCCGCCGGTTGAAGAAAAAGAGTCGTCAGTCCAAGTATCGGCGGTAAGCGTGGTTGCCGTATTGTTAAAAGTGGGGGGGATCGCAACAAGCATATCCTCATCAGTAAAATCTTTCGTGTATTCAGTAACAATCGATGGATAGATATGTACAGCTTCACTTTTTCCCGCTTTCAATCCGTCTTTACTAATAAGGACAGTTAGCAGATAAGAGGCGACATCTAAATTATTCAATGTTTGGGTTTTTCCGTTTCCTTGAAGCACATCAGTGGGAGTTAATGTAATATTAGTCAGTCCCGGCCATTTTTTCAATGATATTTCCATTGTAGCGCCTGCCGGGTAGGTGATTGTGTATTTGAAACTTCCTTGCGTTCCGGTTGTTTGGCCGGTAAGTTGTACTTGTACTGAGGTGTTGCTTCCTGATCCAACTGTAAATGTTGAGGATGTCCCGCTTGCCGCCAGGGTGGTATCCGCGTTGGAGACGATATAGGCTTGTACTTGAACCGTATAACTACCGGCTTCCAGAATAAAGTTACCTTGACTGTTAGGAGTTTTTTCTGTTCCGGTTGTTTGGCCTACTTTGGTAAAGGTATACACATATCGGAAAAAAGCGGTAGAAGGCAGAACTGTCCGCGCAGATTCCTGTTCCGCATCACCGCCAATTAAATCGATGCTTACTCTCCCGTAACCATTTTCAATTGGCGTTTGAAGTTCCGGTTTATCGAAGATATTATCACAAGCGGCAAACAGCATCGCTCCAAAAAGCGCAATCCCTAACAATATGCCATATTTCATGTTTTTCATAACTCTTTCTCCATTTCTCATTTTTATATCCTCCTTAGTTGGGCCTTGTGGGGCTGGTGTTGAACGCTATTTTATACGTGCCGGTGTTGTAGTAGTACGGTGTTACTTTTATATAGTAAATCTGCCCGCTTGTTACCGACCGTGATATGTATTGGCCGTTGTAAAAAAATTCTGACTGGCTTCCAACCTCACTGCCGCTTGAGTTATACACCTGTACATACAGATCATTTAACGTGTCAAGATTAACGTGTATGTACTGCGTGTCTGCGGTCGCGGTAAACTTGAACCACTGCTCGCCGTTTGATGAGTATATACTGCCGTTAGCCCAAGTATTAACGGTAAGCGTTGTTGCGTTGGAAGGCAGATTTACAGGGGGTGTCGAAGACGTGTTGAACGCTATTTGGTATGTGCCGGTACTGTAGCTGTTGTAAGGCGTTACCTTTATATAGTATATTTGCCCGCTTGTTACTGATGACAGGTAGGTGTATGTGTTACTGTAGTATAACCTTGTCTGGCTTCCGACTGTACCGCCTGTCGAGTTATACACCTGTACATTAATGCCAGACGAAGAACTCAATGTGCCAAAAATCGCGTGTATATACTGGTATGAGTTTGTCGCGGTGAATTTTAACCATTGTTCATTGCTTGATGTGGTAATACTGCCGTCTGCCCATGTGCCGGCAGTAAGCGTGGTCGCTGTTGTAGCAATATTGTTTGGAAGCGGCGGATTACTGGACGTATTAAACGCTATCTTGTACATGCCGGTGTAAACGCTGTAAGGCGTTACCTTTATATAGTACGTCTGTCCGTTTAATACCGATGGGGAGATGTATGGGTTGGAGTTGTATAACCTTGTCTGACTTGCGGCTATACCGCCTGTCGAGTCATACACCTGTATGTAAAAGCCAGACGAAGAACTCAATGTGCCAAAACTTGCGTGTATGTATTGCGTGCTTGAGGTCGCGGTGAATTTGAACCATTGCACATCGCTTGATGAGGTTATATTGCCGTCTGCCCATGTGCTGGCAGTAAGCGGGGTCGCTGTTGTTATGACATTGCTTGGAAGCGGCGGATTACTGGACGTATTAAACGCTATCTGGTACGTACCGGTGTAGCTGTTGTAAGGCGTTACCTTTATATAGTATGTGTCCCCGTTTGTTACTGATGACAGGTAAGTGTATGTATTACTACTGTATAACCTTGTCTGACTTGCGGCTATACCGCCTGTCGATTCATACACCTGTACGTAAAAGCCATTTGAAGAACTCAATGTACCAAAACTCGCGTGTATATACTGGTAGTATGGGTATGAGTTTGCTGTCGCAGTGAATTTAAACCACTGTTCGCCTGTTGAGGAAATAGTGCTGTCTGCCCAAGTACCGACAGTAAGCATGACTGCTGTAGCGCTGTTGCTTGGAAGCGGCGGGGTACTGGACGTATTAAACGTTATTTGGTACGTGCCGTAGTTACTGGAATAAGGCGTTACCTTTATATAATAGACATCCCCGCTTGTTGCTGAAAAGTTGACGTATGTATAATTACCGCTGTATAACCTTGTCTGACTTGTGACCGGACTGCCTGCCGAGTCATACACCTGTACGTAAAAGCCATTACTAGAACTCAATGTTCCAAAACTTGCGTGTATATACTGTGAGTAATCGGTCGCTGTGAATTTAAACCATTGCGCATCGCTTGATGAGGTAATACTGCCGTTAGTCCATGTATTAGCAGTTAATTCATTAGAGGTTACCGTAATGGTAATACTGGTATTGTAAAGTTTGTTGTCTTTAGTTAAAAACAAGTCTACCGTATGTCTTCCGATTGTTGTATTTGAGAAGATATATGTACTTCCGTTCTGTCCTGTATCAACGCCGTTCACATACCACTTATTAATAGCATAGCTTGTGGTTCCCTGTGGAGTAATGGTCAAGGTTGAACCTGAGCTTATGCTGGTTACGCCGCCGCTTGAGGTAACAAGGGAACCGTGTTGATCCACCCAGTAGTATTCAATCCTATTAGTTGGCACTGAAACATTAGTTTGTGAAAATACTTTGGTAATAACGCCTGAGTTGGCGGAATTGCTTGCCGGTGTTGACCCTCCTGCAACCGTAAAGAAGTTAGCCGCTACCCCTTGTAATGTGTAGCCTGTTTTTGCGGTCAATGTAATAGTCGCCGTGTATATGGTACTTGAAGCAAAGGTTCCTGATACTGTTGGAGACCATGCAACCGTTCCCGTGTATTGCTCTGTTCCGGCAATTGCCGTTACCGGTATATCGCCTGCTTCCGGCGGTGTCACGCCCGGTATGGCGGCAATATTAATAATGCCTTGGGCAGATTGCGGAAACTCAGCCGTAACAACGCCTGAATTAGCATTATTGCGTACCGTTGTCGCACCCGCTACTTTGAAGAAGTTGGCTTTTACCAAGTTCAATGTATAGCCTTTTTTAGCTTTAAGGGTAATTGTCGCCGTGTATGAGGTCTGATAATTAAAACCTGAGGCGCCGGGCGCAGGCGACCATGAAACCGTTCCCGTGTATTGCGGGCTTTCAATGCTTGTAACGGGAATGCCTCGGTTCATCGGGGCTGTCACGCCCGGTATGTTGGCGATATTTACAGTATCTCCAAGATTAGCCTCCGATGCCATTTTCTCGAGCGTTTCAATGTTTTCACCTAATATGCAGGCGCTCATTGAAATTACCATACCGGTTAAAACGGCTAACGCAATTAATAAATTTTTTCGCATAATGAAACTCCTCTATTTAAACCTATAAACATAGCCAATCGACAACTTGTTGTCTGCCGATGTGAAATTAGTCCGCAGGGTATATGAAATATCAAACATTTCAAATAAGTTAAGGCCGATAACAATGTTCACTGCAAAGGCGGTATCCCAAATTGCGCCTGCGACTTTATATGTGTAATTCGCAAACATTACGCCGATACCGGCGCCCGCGTAATAGCCCCCTCTTTTCTCGCCCTCCGACCGCTCAAATGGCGTGAACAAGGCGAAATTGACATAAGGGTACACGGAAAAATACTCAACATCGTCAACGCCAAGAATTCCAAAGCCCGCGTCAACGCCTAAATCAAAGAAAGAGTCATCGAAGGGCGCAAGCGTTCCGTGTAACGTGACGATAGCCAGAGGCGCGGCAAACGAAGTGCCAACCGAAGCGCCAATCAACTTTAGCCTTTTGTCTTCTTGAAAAACAGACTTTTCTTCTTGAGTTGGCTTGAACACCGCCGTAATAACGCCTGAGTTTGCAGAGTTACTTACAGACGATGCCCCCGCAACCTTAAAGAAGTTATTCTTTACCCCGAATAATGTGTAGCCTGTTTTTGCGGTCAGCGTAATAGTCGCGGTATACTCGGTAGTCGCGGCGAAAGTGCCTGATACTTCAGGAGACCATGTTATGGTCCCGCTGTACTGCGCGGTTTCGATAATTGCCTTAACCGGGATATTTCCGGTTGCCGGCACTGTAACTCCGGGTATTACTGCGATATTTACCGTCACCGACGTGGGGAATGACACGGTAACAACGCCGGAATTGGCGCTGTTTCGTACCGATGTCGCTCCTGCGACGGTAAAGAAATTGGCGGCTACCCCTTGAAAGGTGTAGCCTTTTTTTGGAGTCAGGGTAATAATCGCGGTGTACTCGGTAGTTGGGGCAAAAGTACCTGATACCGCAGGAGACCATGTTACGGTCCCAACGTACTGGTCAGTCTCGGTAATTTCCGTTACCGGCGTATTGCCGACGGCAGGGGCGGTTACGCCCTTTATGGCGGCTATATTGACTATAGCGCCGCTTGTCTCTGGAAATACCGCAGTAACAACGCCGGAATTGGCATTGTTGCGTACCGATGCCGCCCCTACGACAATGAAGAAATTAGCGGCTACCCCTTGAAAGGTGTAACCGCTTTTCGCGGTCAGCGTAATAGTAGCGGTGTACTCGGTAGTTGGGGCAAAGGTTCCCAATACCTCCGGTGACCATGTTATGGTTCCGCTGAATTGCGCGTTTTCTATAATTACCCTTGAAGGGGTTTTGCCGCTTACAGGCGCCGAAACGCCCATTATATAAGCAAGGCTTATTGTTTCGTTACTCGTTTGCGCGTAAAGAACGGTACTGAATACCGCAATCCATAAAAGGCTGATAAGTTTCTTGTTCAATTTTATATCCTTCATTTTAAGCCGCGTAATCGGCCGATTTAATAGTAATTTCCAACTATCGTATGTACTAATGGCGTTACAGCACATCGGGTATACGGTTGCGTAGAAAAACAAAGTTTTTCTACGTAACCGCATAAATGTCGCATACCCGCCGTAACAATTACGCGGTTGCGTAATTGTCAGGCAGGGGCTGTCCCCCGGCAAAGCTGGGGGATTACCAATGCAATTATTTTTTGGGTGCTTCTACTTTACCGTACCTTCAATAGTAAATTTATTCGGAACTAAATTGTTTCCTAATACGCCATTTCCTGAAGAATTTCCTGAAGCAGTTGCCGTTGAAGCATTATTAAGGTACTTAATTGCCAAAGCGCTTCCCGTAATGATGACTGTTTTTGTAGTAATTGTTTTTTCAGTACTGCCTTCTTTTATTTTTGATTGGTAAAAAGTAACATTTTCATCTGTTCTAAGATTTAAAATGTCATTACCGCCAAGTTTTTGCGCTTCTCTTAAAAGCAGGTTCACAATACCTTCCTGATTGGCTATTTCATTTCCATTCTGGTCATATTTTGTTTCTGTAGTCGCAAAGACCAAACCTAATGCGTCAAATGGCCTTTGATCCGGACCCGGTAAGTCATTAACGCGCCCCCTGGAAGTTGTTTTACTGCTAACAACTGTTTCCGTACTGCCGACGGGAGCGGCTATTTTTGGCGTAGATGCCGTGCTGCTGATTGCCAGAAACGTAAAAAACACAATTGCCAAGATTGCTACTGAATGTAGCGCTAAACGATTTTTACTCATTTTTGTCTCCTTCTAATGGTAAAAAAAATATTTATAAAATGCTCTAACAGAGCAAAGAACGCCATTGTAAATATGTCAAATATATCGAATGTGCCGGGGAAATATTTTATTAGTTGTAACAATTCCAGTAATAACGCAAGTCCGATGAAAAATTTTATGTAATAGCCGCCTATAACGGGATCGCTAAACCATAAAAATCTTAAAAACAAGATGCCGGAGAGCAGCCATAAACCGTCGCAAAGATTGTATCTAATAAAATTTATAAAAAAATTATCTGAAAAAGCGCGTACATTGGCATAAGACACTTTTATTTTAAATATTTGAAAAAATATCATATTAAAATCTCTAAAAATGTAATAACAGAAAATTCCCGCAGATAGGGCGATAACAGAAGACGCAAAATAAATTAACCTCTGTTTATTAGCTGCCATTAAGAGATCCCGCGCCTGTGAATGATGAGAAAATGTATTTTTATTATTTTTTCTATATAAGTTACGGGGG
>NZ_BDHF01000009.1:0-51813 GCF_054786115.1 Treponema sp. R80B11-R83G3
ATGTTATATATATTAGCAAATATTTTTAAATTCGGGGCAAACAATTATATTGAAGAAGAAAATTTTAACTATTATGCTCATTTGGTACAAGATGTTGTTATTGATTATTTAAAACATATAGATAAAAAAGACGCATTAACACAACTCCTGAAAAAGGATTACGAGACTGCGGAATTTGCCGTATATTTATATAATGCATTCAAAATTTTTCTGTTTGCCCACGAAATAAGTCATCACATTTTAGGACATACAAAAGGTACAATAACAAAGCAGTTTTCTATGAATGAACGGAATTGTCAAATAGAAATAGACAAGGTAGATTGTACCGATGAATTCGAAGCAGATACATACGGCTATAAGATATTTCTTGAAGTCATGAACACGGTAGATGATTCTATCAATTATGCTTATTGCAAATATCGTTATGAATATGCTCCATTATTCTTGTTTGACATATTTGATAAAATTGACCGTTTAAAAGAAGGAAAAGAGAATATGAAGATAGTATACACTACACACCCACCTCCAATAAACAGAAAAGTAAATTTGTTAAAACAATATCAAATTAGCAACCCTAGTATATTATATTATAATGATAACCTAAACGAATATAATAAAATGAGTGATATTTTAAATGATATGATGACAGCTAAATGAACAACAAAACGTTATATGTTAATTTTTGATTTATTTGTAAAATTATGAAAAGAATATATTTAAAGAATTTTAAAATGAACCTGCTAATTGTCAAGAGAAAAAAGCCGTAACTTATCGTCGAGTCATTTTTTCCCGCCACACCTTCAAGTATTTTATTGGGCATACATCTTTATCGCTTATTTTAAAATTGGTATCTGTTTTGCCGCCTCTGACCACTGCTAAAAAACCTATGGCTCTTTAGCTTCAAGTGGTCAGATTGACGGCATAACGCAAAAGTGGTGACAAGTACAAGTGTGTACGTTGCCACCACTAACTTGTTACTGTGTCGGCGCCGTTGAGGACGTGTTAAACGCTATTTTGTATGTGCCGCTATTGGAACCGTAAGGCGATACTCTTATATAGTACATCTCTCCGACAGTTAAAGTCCGTGAGATGGATTTGGTATTACCATACAAATATGTCTGGCTACCAACCGTATTACTGCTTGCGTCATAAACTTGGACGTACAAATCCGTCAGCGTGCCAAAACTGACGTGTATGTACTGCGTAGCAGCGGTTGCGGTGAACGAGAACACATCGCTTGATGTTGGAATAGTGCCGTCTTTCCATGTATTTGCGGTTAATACAATAACCCAATGGGCATACAAAGTTATAGTACCTACCGGAGTATAAGAAGTTCCGGCGTTGTAATGTGTCCCGCTTAAGCCTGAGGGACTGGTATACCAGCCATTGAATGTATAGCCTGTTTTGGTAAGCCCGCTTCCACTTGGAAGCGTAACGCTGGAACCGGCGGAAACTGTCTGTGCAGCAGGCGTTGTTCCAGTTCCGCCATTGATGTTATAAGTTACCGTTACATTTACTGTCGGTGTTGTTCCTACCGTAATGGTAGTGTCACGGCCGGTTCCGGGAGTGGTAATATCACTATTATTACTTGCAAATTTGGCGGAGCCGGAACTGTTTACATACAGCGACGCGCCACTTCCGGCAGTAGTGTTTCTGAGTGTGGTTGTTGACTGATCAGTGCCATATATCGTACCGCCTGACATGGTGAAAGTCCCGTTATTGTATACATATACTCCTCCGCCGTTACTGGAAGCGCCGGTGGCTTTATTGCCCCATATAAGGCCGCCCTTCATTTCAAAGGTACCGTAGTTGGTCACATACACTCCGCCACCGCCGCTGGTGGTACCGGTGTTAGTAGCGGTATTACCGGACACTGAGGCATTGTCTTGCATGATAAAGCTTGCACGATAGGAGGAGTTATAACCTTTTACATATACCCCGCCGCCGTTATAAGCCGTATTGCCGGATACCGAAGCGTTGTTTTTCATGGTGAAGGTAGTGGTGGCATAACCGCTATATCCTTCTACATACACACCGTATGAAGTATTATTAGACACTGTGGAGCTGTCCTGCATGATAAAAGTACCCCCGGAGTATACATATACCCCTGTGACATTACCAAATACTGAGGAATTGTTACTCATAGTAAATTCACTGCCGGAACCGGTTACATACACTCCGTCTTCTCCATTATTAAAAACCTTGGCGTTATTCAACATAGTGAATTTACTGCTGCTCCCTACAGTAACCCCGTCTGCGCTGGCACCGGACACCGAAGCATAATCCTTCATATTAAAGGTGCTGCTGCTGCCTATATCCACGCCGCCGATTACCGAGGCGCTATTGCTCATGGTGAAGGTACTGCCGGAACCAGATACGCCGCCCGACACCGAGGAATTACCGCTCATGGTAATGGTGCGGTTGCTACCAGATACTCCGCCCGACACCAAAGTATTATCACTCATTGTTATATAACCACCACTTCCATTTATCCCTCCGGTCAATAAAGCATTGCCGCTCATAGTAATATTACCACCAGACAGCCCACCAACTATTGATGCGCTGCCGCTCATGATGAAGTCACCGGAACCGGTAAATGTTACACCATAGCTGGTTATTTTTGCGGTATCCTGCATTGTGAAAGAACTGTTGCTGGCACTCACCGCTCTATTATTATAATTACCGGACATTGTGGCGTTGTCTTTCATGGTAAAAGTAGCTCCGTTTTGAACTTGTACCGTGTGATCATAGACGTAACTGGTAGTACCTACCAGCGTTATGTTGTTTCCGATGGTCAGTTCAATGCCGGTATACCCGCTTCGCCCCACGGCAAATATTCCATATCCCGAGCTTTGAGTTACACTGATCTTTCGTTCCGCGTCCATGCCGATAATGGTCAGTTTGGCGTTGTTAACTTTTAAATGTCTGGTAGCAGAAACATTGGTAATTTCATCAGTACTGTGTCCCGCAACGCTTATATCACTATCCAGCACGAGCGTGTAAGTTCCGGCATTAGCATTGATGTAGTTAAATGCCTGGTCAACGATATTAGTTCCGCTTGTAGAGGAAAGATTAACCGGACTATCATTCCCCGATACAGGCGGCGCTTTGGCGTACAAACCAGCAGTAATAGGATTATACACCGTTACGGTAGTTGAATAGGTTACAACACCGGTCATGGTAAAAGTAACCGTTACATTACTGGTCGTGTTAGTACCGGTAAGCGTAATAGGTGACAAAGTTCTGGTGTTTCCGCTACCCGAAATCGTTGCGCTACCTATTGATGCATTACCGCTCAGGCTGATATTGCTTGTATTTACAGTACCGGGGTTGCCGCTAAAATTAAATGTAAGGGTGGTGGTTTTTGTTTTTGGCGATGATGAACCATTGGCGGTAACAGATGAAACAACATGAAGAGTTGTTACTGCCGTTGTACTTCTAATTGCCGTACCCGCATTGTAGTTTGTATTTGCCTTTGTACGGGCATAAATATAATATGATGTGGATGCGTTTAAACTGTTAAAAGTTGTACCGTCCTGCCAGCCTGATGAAGGAGTCGTGGTAGACGTACTTAAGGCATATTCGACTGTCTGCCCATTACTTGGAGCGGTTACGGCATTTATGGTAATGCTGTTTCCGGTTATTGTTGACGCCCCTGTTGAAGCGCTGACAGTCGCTCCTGCGGCTTTATTAATAATGATGTTTCCGGCAGAAAATCCATTCGCCGCATTCCAACTTGAGGTTGCTTCTACATTAAATGTTACGGGATATTCCCCAACATTAACCGGATCAGTTAATGTTCCATTGTAAAGAATGGTAACCGTTCCCGGCGACGCATTTGCTTTAGGCGTTATAGTTACGGTTCTTGCAGTTCCGTTGTAGGTGAATGTTCCCGTTCCGGTAATGGTATAATCACTTACAGCGGGTGTGGGATAGTCGATGGTTAAAGTTCCGGCTGGTAATCCCGTCGCTGCGGCAAAACCTGTCGCCGCCGCAACATCGAAGGTGATTATATATGTTCCACGATTTACAGGGGCGGTTGTACTTTTTTCATATATCGTAACACCCGTTCCTGTATAGTAGACGGTAACATTTCCCGGCGAAACGCTCGTTTTTGGCGTAACGCTTACAGTTTTGGCACTGCCGTCACAAATGACTGATCCTGTTCCGCTGATGGTATAGTCACTGGAAAGAGGTATTTTTGCGGCGACCAGATCACTGTCGATAAAATTCTTTGTGTATATGGTAGTAAGCAACGGGTTTATATGTACCGCCTCGCTTAACCCCGCGTAAAGTCCTGTCTTACTGACAAGGACAGTAAACAGATAAGAACCGGCTTCTAATTCCAGCGTCTGGGTTTTTCCGTTTCCTTGGATAGCGTTCGATGAACCAACTGTAAATGAACCCAGCAATGCGCCATTAGCCGTGCCTTGCAATGTACCACTTACTGTACCGGATGTTGTAGAAGTACATAACCTGTAGAGTAATGCGTTTGTACCGTTCCAACTGCTATTATTACTGGTATTAAATATCGGACTTGGAGGCGTATCAGTGTAATACATGATAAATGAACATTCATATTGATAACTTCCACTAACCCAATAAATACTAACTGAGTCGCCAGATACCACATTAAAAATGTAGCTGCCAGAAGAAACACTGCTTATCGTTGCATTGGTAGAAAGATTTGTTCCATTAACATTTATTCTTAATGCACCACCATTCCAGCCGTCACCATAAGAATCATACATATCAATTTTAATTTGACGCGTTTGCGCTTGCACTTGTGTTGTTATTACAGGATTTAACGGAACATTGGTCATATCAGACCATTTTTTTAGAGAAATTACCGCCTCAGCGCCCACAGGATAGGTAATGGTGTAACTTAATTTCCCTTCTGTCTCGGCAGTAACCCTTGTAAGCGGAACTGATACTTTAGTATTACTTCCGGAACCGACGCTGAACTGTGCGGATTCGCCGCTTGCCGCCAAAGCATAAGGCTCCGTAGTACCGATATAGGCTTGTACCGCCACTGTATAATTACCAACTTCTAGGGTAAAGTACCCGTTGCTATCGGGTTCTTTCTCCACACCTGTTTCGCCTGTTTTGGTAAAAGTATACACATATTTATCAAAAACAGTTTGAGGTAACACTGTCTTAGCCATATTTGGCTCTGCCGTCTCCGGCGCAAAGTCCTCTCCTGTAAAACTGATACTTATTCTGCCATAGCCGCTCTCAACCGGCTTTTGAATTTCCGGCGTATCAGTAACATTATCGCAAGCAGTAAACAACATCGCGCAAACCAACGCAATCCCGAATGTTATACCGTATTTCATGTTTTTCATAGTTTTTTCTCCGTTTCTCATTATTTTTTCTCCTCATTATTATTCCAACTACTATAGTGCTGGTGCCGTTGATGACGTATTAAATGTTATTTTATATGTACCACTACCAGTAGAGCTGTAAGGCCATACCTTTACACAGTATACTTGTCCGACCGTTAAAGTCCGGGATGCGGATTTTGTACTACTATACATATTTGTCTGAGCTCCAACCGTAGTAGTGCCGCTTGAGTCATACAATTGAACATACAGATCTGACAATGTACCAAAACTGACGTGTATGTACTGCGTAGTGGCAGTTGCGGTGAAACTGAACCACTGCACACCACCTGATGATTGGATATTGCCATCGGTCCATGTAGAGACAGTTAAAGATATCGGATTGATAATCCATTTGGCATACAAGGTGATGTTGCTGGTTGGAACAATGTAAGAAGCCCCAGCGTTATAATTAGTTCCAGTTCCTGAAGAATTGGTATTCCAGCCGCTGAATGTATAGCTTGATCTGGTAAATCCGCTCCCATCGGGAAGCGTTATAACGGAACCGTCAATTACCGTCTGTGAGGACGGAGTCGTTCCGGTTCCGCTGTTAATATTAAATGTAACGGTTACAGTTGTAGTCCATCTGGCATACAAAGTGATGTTGCTGGTTGGAGTAACATAAATATCTCCAGCATTATAATTGGTTCCGGTTCCTGAAGAATTGGTATTCCAGCCGCTGAATGTATAGCCGGTTCTGGATAGCCCGCTACCGCTGGGGAGCGTTATAACGGAACCAGCAACAACTGTCTGTGTTGTGGGAGCCGTTCCGGTTCCGCTATTAACATTGAATGTAACAGTTACACTAGTGAGCCACTTTGCATACAAAGTAATGTTTCCAGTCGGCGTATAAAAAGAATCGGCATTGTAATTGGTTCCGGTTCCTGAGGAATTGGTATTCCAGCCGCTGAATATATAGCCTGTTCTGGTAAGCCCGGTTCCGCCGGGGAGCATTATACTGGAACCGGCAGAAACCGTCTGTGATGTCGGTGCCGTTCCGGTTCCGCTGTTAATATTAAAGGTTACTGTGGAAGTCCATCTGGCATACAAGGTGATGTTGCCGGTCGGTGTAAAGGAAGAACTGGCAGCATAATTGGTTCCAGTTCCCGCGGCTTCGATGTTCCAGCCGTTGAATGTATAGCCGGTTCTGGATAGCCCGCTTCCGCTATTAAGAGTTATGCTGGAACCGGCACTTGCCGTTTGCGCAGATGGCGTTGTTCCAGTACCGCCATTGACATTATAGGTTACGGTAACGCTATTTACCGTAATTGTAATGTTGGTATTATACACTCTGCCGTTTTTTTCTACAAACAATCCTACCGTATGTTTTCCTGCTGTCGTGCTCGAAAAACTATATGTATTTCCACTCTGCCCGGTATTCACACCGTCCAAATACCATTGTTTGACTACATAACCGGCACTCTGCGCGGTTATGGTCAGTGTTGCGCCTGCGGCTACAGTAACTGCACCGCCGCTTGTGGTTACAAGACTGCCGTGTTGGTCAATCCAGTAGTATTCAATCCTGTTGGCTGGCATTAATGCGTTAGTTCGCGGAAATGTTGCTGTAATAACGCCGGAGTTGGCGGAATTACTAACTGATGTTGCCCCCGCAACTGTGAAAAAGTTATATGTTACACCTTGCAAAGTGTACCCTGTTTTTGCAGTCAGAGTGATTGTCGCCGTGTATTGTGTTTCTGCGGCAAAAGTAGAAGGATTGCCATTCCATGTTACGGTTCCGCTGTACTGTTCGTTAGCTGTAATGCTTGTAACCGGAATTACACCGGTTACAGGGGCGGTAACGCCTTGAATAGCAGGTATGTCGATAACGATTGCGGCAGTTTGCGGAAATACCGCAGTAATAACGCCGGAGTTGGAATAATTGCTTACATATGTTGCTCCTGCAACTGTGAAGAAGTTACTTGATACTCCTTGCAAAGTGTAGTCGGTTTTAGGCGTTAATGTAATGGTTGCTGTGTATTGTGTTGCAGCGGCAAAAACGGAAGGATTACCGCTCCATGTAACAATTCCGCTGTACTGTTCGTTTTCCGTAATGCTTGTAACAGGAATTGCTCCTGTTACCGGAACAGTAACACCCTGTATAGCGGCTATATTTATTATAGTGTCTACGTCGATATTTCCATTTTGAACTGTAAATGAACCCAGCAATGTACCGCCGCTTATGCCGTTCATTGTACCCTGCAATTCATAAACCAATGCGTTAGCGCCATTCCAGTAGTCATTATTACTGGTAGTAAAAGCCGGACTGGGCGGCGTGTCGGTGTAATATACTATGAATGAACATTCATCTTGATAATCTCCACTAACCCAATAAATACTGACTGAGTCTCCAGATACCACATTAAAAGTGTAGCTGCCCGAAGAACCACTGCTTATTGTTGCATTGGAAGAAAGATTTATTCCATTAATATTTATCCTTAATGCACAACCATTCCATCCGTCGCCATAAGAATCATACATATCAATGGTAACCTGATGTGTGAAACTGCCGTCGGTACTTACAGTTGCCGGAAACACCACCGTAATAACGCCGGAGTTCGCGCTGTTGCTGACACTCATCGCCCCCGCTACTGTGAAGAAGTTAGCAGTCACTCCTTGCAGGGTATAGCCCTCTTTTGCCGTCAAGGTAATAGTTGCCGTGTATTGTGTTTCTGCGGCAAAAACAGATGGGTTACCGCTCCATGTGACGGTTCCGCTGTACTGTTCGTTTTCCGTAATGCTTGTAACAGGAATTTCACCTGTTACCGGAACAGTAACGCCCTGTATAGCGGCTATATCGATTATCGTATCTACGTCGATATTTCCATTTTGAACTGTAAATGAACCCAGCAATGTACCGCCGCTTATGCCGTTCATTGTACCCTGCAATTCATAAACCAATGCGTTAGCGCCATTCCAGTAGTCATTATTACTGGTAGTAAAAGCCGGACTGGGCGGCGTGTCGGTGTAATATACTATGAATGAACATTCATCTTGATAATCTCCACTAACCCAATAAATACTGACTGAGTCTCCAGATACCACATTAAAAGTGTAGCTGCCCGAAGAACCACTGCTTATTGTTGCATTGGAAGAAAGATTTATTCCATTAATATTTATCCTTAATGCACAACCATTCCATCCGTCGCCATAAGAATCATACATATCAATGGTAACCTGATGTGTGAAACTGCCGTCGGTACTTACAGTTGCCGGAAACACCACCGTAATAACGCCGGAGTTCGCGCTGTTGCTGACACTCATCGCCCCCGCTACTGTGAAGAAGTTAGCAGTCACTCCTTGCAGGGTATAGCCTGATTTTGCAGTTAATGTAATGGTTGCCGTATACTGCGTTGCAGCGAAAAATGCGCCGGTATGGACACTACCTGAAGAAGCCACTTTATATGTGACGGTCCCGCTGTACTGCGCATTATCAATTGCTCCAACCGGTGTTGCCCCGGTTACCGGAATAGTAACGCCCTGTATGGCGGCAATATTGACGATACTGTCCTTAGATTGCGGCTGCGCTTTCGGCTCGTCTTCACAAGCTACCAGCACGAAAATCAACATTGCCGTAAAAGCCGCAATACCCAACCTTTTAACCATTTTTTTCATAAAAACACCCCTTTTTAGTTTTAATATTTCTACCAAAATGATTTAAAATCACTTACAAAATTTTATTTAATCAATTACCCTTTTCAGCAATCACCCCTCATATTACTAATATTATATCATTCATATTAATACGTGTCAATAAAAATATACAAAAATGTATGATTATATAAAAATGAAAGGGAAAAAGACCGATTTAAAGATAATCTTAGCGGTTAATCTTAAGGAACAGCGGAAAATGCTTGGTCTTTCACAGGAAAAACTGGCAGAAATGGCTAATATATCATGGCAAACAGTGAATAGCATCGAGTGTCATAGAACATGGGTAAGCGATAAAACTCTTGAAAGTCTTGCGGATGCTCTTAAAATTGAGAGTTTTCAATTATTATTACCAAGTAAAAACACCTTTTCAAAATCAATAAATTCTAATGAAGCCGTTAAAAAATTAATTAAAATAAAACGTTCATTTGACGATTCATTCAATGAAATTGTTAATATGATAAAATAATTTTCATCCCTTCTTTGTGATCTTCTCTTCCTTCGTGTTCTTGGTGAGAAATTTCTTCAAAAAATTTCATTTTTCAGTCAAGCAAAATGGCATCTCCACGCCATATATAGGTGCCTGACCACTTGCAAGTGGTCAGGCGGGACAAAACCACTTTGGAGGCCACTATGGAAAATGTTAACAGAAACCACAAGAACAGCGTGTTTTCTTCGCTGTTCAGTACACCGGATGCTTTGCGGGAGCTTTACTCCGCTATCGAAGGTGTTACCATCCCGCCGGATATTCGCATCGATATTAATACTCTTTCTAACGTCCTTTTTATGAAACAGATAAACGACGTTTCTTTCTTAATCGACAATCGTCTTGTCGTGCTGATTGAACATCAATCTTCCATAAACAGGAACATACCGCTCCGTTTGCTGGAATACTCAGGGCGGATTTACGAAAAAATAATTGACATAGAGAAAAAGTACCAAAAGAGTCTTGTGAAAATCCCAAGACCGGAGTTTATCGTTCTGTACAACGGCATAGATCCGTATCCTGATTATTCGGAACTGAAACTTTCCGATGCTTTCATGGACATTGAATGTCTGAAATTGACAGGTATTGATAAAATACCGTTGGAATTAATTGTGCCCGTGTACAATATCAACCACGGACATAACCCCGAAATATTGAAAAGATGCGAAAGCCTGTACGGCTACAGTTTTTTTATAAACAAGATTAGGGAATACCAGACGCAAGGATTAACTCTTGAAGAACTGATAACCCCTGTGATAGAATACTGTATAAAGAGCAACATACTGAAAGAATATTTAGAAGCTCACGCTTCGGAGGCGCACAAGTTTGCACGGCGTAGCCGTGTGGATGAATGAGTTAACACAGCGTAGCGCTAAATTAAAGTTATATAAGATGAAAAATGCGCGACAGCTTTAGCTGGAGCAGCGCGCTCGGAGGGAAATATGATTTTTGGTGAATATGACCGTGATATGGACATTGCCGTTAATCGGAGAGAAGCTAGTGAAGAAACTCGAAAAGAAGACTGTCAGTATTTTTATGAATTGCTAGATCAAGGATTGACCACAGACGAAATTAAGCAGCGTCTTAATCAATTCACAGGCGCACAATCTTGCACGGCGCAGCCGTGTGGATGAAAAAATCCTATTTTAAAATCCCCAACTCCGTCATCGTCTTTTTAAGAACCGCTTCGCTTGACGGTTCAAGTCTGCCAAGAGGAAGGCGCGTAGGGCCTGAGGGAAGACCCGCCCAGAAAAGGGCTTGTTTAATTGGGACAGGATTTGTTTCGATAAAAGCCGCTTTTATAAAGGGTAGGATTTCGTAATGGATAGCGCGGGCTTTTTCAAAATTGCCGTCAAGTGCGGCTTGCGTCATGTTCTTTACTTTTGCAGGTAACAGATTAGAAACGACAGAGATTACTCCTTCGCCGCCCATGCTTATTAAAGGAAGAGTCATGCCATCGTCACCTGAAAGAACCCAGAATTTATCCTGACTGTTTTTGCGCGGCATTGCGATTTCCCTGATAACGTCTCCCATCTGATTAATGTCGCCTGAAGATTCCTTTACTCCGGCAATGCCCGGAATTTTGGCGATCTCTTTCATGAGGGGAGTGGGGATGTTTTTACCCGTGCGAGAGGCGATATTGTAAACAATGATCGGGATGCCGGGTTTCGCGGCAGCTTCAAAATGGCGTAACATACCGCTGTCGTTTGGTTTGTTGTAGTATGGAGTTACTACAAGTGCCGCATCTGCGCCGAATCTTTTTGCGCGCTCAACGTACTTTACCATGTGCTTCGTGTCGTTTGAACCGGCGCCTACGACTACTTTAATTTTGCCGGCGGATTCTTTTACGGCGATTTCTATCAGCTTGTCTTCTTCGTCTTCGTCAAGAGTGGGATTTTCGCCGGTTGTTCCAAGAGGGACAATGCCGTCTATACCTTCCGTTATCTGAAACTTGATAAGCCTGCGGAAACCTTCATAGTCAATTTCCCCCGACTCCGTCATCGGCGTAACAAGCGCCGTATATGCCCCGCGAAAAACTGTCATAAAATCTCCTTAAATAAATCATTCATCATATCGTGAATTGTAAAAACTCCGTGCCGCTCTTCCGCAATAAGCCACTGCGCGGCCAGTACCGCGCCTAATGCAAATCCCTCGCGCGTGCGGGCTGTGTGGGTAATTTCGATTGTATCCGCCTGAGAATCAAAAAACAAGCTGTGAGTGCCTGGAACGCTGCCCATCCGCAGGCTTGGAAAGTGAAACTCGTAGGCTTCCGGTTTTTTATTCATTGTCTCCCATACAATTCTATTTTTTCGGTCAATTCTGGAAAGTACGCCTTCCGCCAAAATTTTTGCCGTTCCCGAAGGGCTGTCAATTTTTTTGTTATGGTGAACTTCAAAACCGCCTACGTCGTATTCGGGAAAATTATTTGCCAACTCAGCGGCGTACCACGCGATGCGATAAAAAATATTTACCCCAATTGAAAAATTGGAAGCCCAAATCATGGAAGTGTCAGCTTTACCAATCGCCATGCTTACTTTATTCAGATGAACGTGCCAGTCCGTAGTCCCTACCACTATTGGAATTCTTTTTTCCGCAAGGGCGAGGATATTTGCAGACGCCGTATCAGGTTGGGTAAATTCAATCGCGGTATCTACGGAACTTAAGTCTGCCTCCGCGATTGATTTTGATATTTTTATTTCCGATTGGGCATTAGCTGCAAACGGGTCAACAATGACGGAAATTTTGTGCCCCTTAGCGATGGCGGCCTGTTCTACCATTTTTCCCATTTTGCCGTAACCGATTAACGCGATATTCATGCTTTCTCCTGTGCGCCGCTTGAGGCGGGGCTTTTTTGAGACTCAAAAAAATCCAGATGAAGCGACTTAACAACTTCTGCCGCTTCTGTTTCGTTAACAATAAAACTGATATTCACCTTGCTTGCGCCTTGAGAAATCATTTGCACGGACACGCCGATTAACTGGCAAATTCTAAAAGCCCTTGCCAGTATTTCAGAAGAGCGCTTAACATTGCCGATGATTGAAACTATCGCTTTTCCTGTTTTAATTTCCACGCCTGCGATTTTGCTTAATTCTTTTTTTACCTCGGCTAAATCGAATGCGGTATCCAATGTGAGGGATACTGACACTTCGCTGGTGGCTACCATATCTACGGAAATATTGTGCCTTGCAAAGATTGAAAAAACTTCCGCAAGGAAACCGTATTGGCCTAACATTCTTGTAGAGACAATATCCACAAGCGTTACATTGTGTTTTGAAGTGATGGCGCGGACGGGCGGGCCTTTTTTTGCAGCCGTTGACGCGCTTTCAATCCGCGTGCCGGGCGCGTCAGTGTTATACGAATTTTTTACAAGAACTGGTGTCCCCGTCTTCATGCACGGCTGCATTGCCCTTGGATGGAGTACCTGCGCCCCAAAGTACGCAAGTTCCGACGCTTCTTCGTAAGTGACAAATTGAACGGGTTTTGCGGCTTTTACAATCCTTGGATCAGCCGTTAGTATTCCGTCAACGTCTTTCCAAACCTGAACTTCTTCGGCTCTGCACGCCGCAGCGATCATTGTCGCCGAAAGATCCGATCCGCCGCGCCCAAGTGTCGTTATGCCGCCTTTTTCGTCTTTAGCCAAAAACCCCGTTACAACGGGAAGAACATTTCCTTTTATCTGCGGCAGAATTTTTTCAGGGATCAAGTCCCAACTTTCTTTGAGCAGTTCGGCGCGGGTATAATCGGAATTAGAAATAAATCCCATCTCCCACGCGTCAAAAGCCATTGCGTTAATGCCGGAAGCCTTTAAAAAAGCGCCAGCGACACGCACGGAAAGCCGTTCGCCAAAAGAGACAAGATAATCTTTTGTTCTTGGAGTAAGTTCCCTGATAAGGGCGATTCCCGATAACAGGCGAGTAAGCTCGTCAAATAGGCTTGCGATTTCTTTCTGAGCGGGCAATTTTAAATTTTTGATAGTTTCCTGATGAAGTTTTTCTATGCGTTTAATATCGACTTTTCCTTCTTTTAACGCCAGACTTCCGGCTTCAAGAAGATGGTCAGTCGTATCTCCCATAGCAGATAACACAAGCACCGGTTGTTTTGGCATTTGTGTTTTTACTATGCCTGTAACATGGCGTATTCTTTCCGCGTTTGCCACGGAACTTCCGCCAAATTTCATTACTATCATTTTCTTCTCCTAATACAGACAAGCGGCTTTTCTGTCCGCTTTATCCTGTATATGGCACTTTACGCAATTATACAAAAAAACGCGAACTGGGGCAATGGACTGTAATACGCTATTCTGTTATTATTTCCCTATGATTGGCTTTCTAATAAAAAAAACTCTATACGATTTATGGGACAATATGATCAGGATTGTCGCGCTTAATTTGGGCTTTTTAATTTGTACCGCTTTTCCACTCCTTCCCGCATTATTGCCCAAAATTTTCGGCTCCAATCCATTGGTAATAGTATTTGCCGTTCTGGGAACTCTTATTTGCTCGATTTATCTTGCCACAGCGGCTTTTACAATAAAGTCAATTTCTGATTACGGAACTTTTACTTTTAGTGATTTTTTCACGAACCTTAAAACAGCGTGGCCTGCCGGCATTGCCATGTTTGTGTTTTTATTCATTGTTTATATTGTAGTATCAATTGTAATTCCTTTTTATGCCGCGATGGCTTCACTAATCGGTTTAGCTTTATCGGCATTGCTTATCTGGGTACTAATATTCGTTTTCCTTTCTTTTCAATTTTATTTTGCCGTTTACGCCAGACTCGGCGCGAATATAATGAAATCATTTAGAAAATGCATGTTAATTTCTTTAGACAATACCGGAATGTCAATTTTTCTATTTATACACAATATTCTCGCCTTGCTGATTTCAATAATATTTGTCTTTATGTTTCCCGGCCCCGTAGGCGTTCTTCTTTATCTTGATGAAGCCCTCCGCCTACGTTTGTTAAAGTACGATTATTTAGATGCCAACCCCGAAGCCGACCGTAAAAAAATCCCCTGGGACGCGCTGTTGATAGATGAACGCGAAAAGACCGGGAATCGCACTTTGAAGAATTTTATTTTTCCGTGGAAGGATTAAAATAGCTCTGAAAGACCTCACACCCGCTCAATAAACGCACGGCGTAGCCGTGTGGATCAATAATGCCGCATAGCGTAGCACCAATAAATGCCGCTGTCTGTAATAAAGCAAGGCGGCCTTTAGGCAGCCGCCAGTGCGCAGAATACGAAGGGACAAAGATCACAAAGAGGAGAGAGAGGGTTTCTGTTTGTTATCTTCTTCATGTTTTTACTTTTTCCCTTTCCGTCTATTACAGTCTTTACAAAGCATTTGCAAATTTTTTATGTTGGTTTTTCCGCCCTCTGACCATGGCGTAATATGATCCCCTTCCATTTCTTCTATTTCAAAATGTTCTTTGCAAATAGGGCATTTCCCTTTTTGTTTTTCATATACGGTTCTTTTTTCGTTTTCTGTAAAGGCTCTGATACTTAAATGTTTTTCATCTTCTGTTATTAAATACGGATATATACCTGATTTTTTCGTAACGTCATCGTCTTTCATTAGTTCATCTATACGAGCTTGAAGTTTTTTAACGTCAAATTTCTTTTTACTATAAGAATTATAAAGTTCACCCCACGGGAGACCTTTCATTTCTTTTTTGTATTTTGGAAATGCAGAAGTTACCCAATTTATAACTGCTAGAAAATATTGCCATAATTCATCGGCATTATTATCATTTTGGTGAACAGCCATATATTGTTCTATTTTACCTTTGCTTATCCAATTAAGGGCTGTCTCTAAATAGTCTTGTCTTATAGGTGAACCATTTACATAATCTTTTGCAAGTCCATAAGCGGCACAACCGGGTTTGCTAAAATGACGTTTAGCGTCTGTAAGCCAAGTACCCGTATAAACGGCATTTCGTAATTCCTGTTCGGTTAATCTTTCTCCGGCAATGTTGATTATTCTGAACCATGCTAATTTTTCGCTGTCCGTACCATCGCAAAAATAAATCATGCACTTGTAATTAAGGATTTTCTCTTTTTCATCATCTTTAAGATTATGCCAATAACGAGCATCTATACTGTAATCGTCATTTACATATTGGCAAATAGATATAGTCCGTTGTTGTCCGTCTAGGACTTCGTAAGTTTTTCCATTTTTTACCCAATACATTACGTTAAGAGGAAAATTTTTTTGGACAGTATCAATAACCGCATCTCGCTGTTTGTCTTTATAAACAAATTCACGTTGATATTTTGGGCGGATATTTAATTTGCCGCCATAACCATAAACACCTTCTTCCTGTTTGTCTTCATAGTCTTTTACAAGGTCTTTAATTGCGATTTCGTGTAATTCAATTTTCATTTTTCCTTCCTTTAATTGGATGTTTATTTTTTATTAAAATACGGGCATAAATACTGGAATATAACACACCAGTTTTTATGTCTTTGAAAGCCGGTTTTTTATCTTTTTTAGGATTATATTTTCTGTAAAGAGTACCTTTTGCGTTAATTGTAAATTTGCCTGTAGGTTTTCCATTTTTATCGAGAATTTCCATTTTTCTGTTACTGGAAAATTCACAACTACCAACAATGCCAAGAGCAATAATTTCAAATTGATCAGGATTATATTTATCAATAAAAGTAATGGGAACCCCCATTACTTTGTCATAATCACATGGTATTTCTTTTGTTACATCAACATTTATGGCATCATAATTAATGTATTTTGGATAATCAGTTTTGTTATAATTTCTAAAAAGAATCAGATTGTCATGTCGAGCCTTGAAATCCAAATTTGTGAACCAACGAACGCTTTTAACTCGAATAAAACGATTACCATTTTCGTCAACACGAAAACCAGCCGCATTTAACGGATAATTAACTGGTACTTGAAACTCCCTGTCGCCACTGTGTATGCTTGGACCTATCCATAGTTTGTTTTCTTTGACTAATTTGAAAATGTCTTTATAAGATATTGCATTGCTATTACCAATTATTATAAACTTCTTTCCATATTCTATAAGTTGAGCGACATATTCACGAAAAAGTGAGAATGGAGGATTAGTAACCACAATATCACTTTCTTCCAGTAATTTGACACATTCGGGAGAGCGAAAATCGCCGCTGAATGATCTGGTTGGTTCTTCTTCAAATAAAACACCTTGATCACCTTGCTGGAAATTTTGCTTTAGTTTGGATTTTTTCCCTAATTTAATTGCTCTTTTTACTACGGTTTCTTTATCTCCTTGTAAATCGGCTCCACCTTCGTATTCAAGCATATAACTTGCTTTATCAATTTCAAAATGTGTAGTTATTAATTTTTTAAGACCAAATTCTTCAAAGTTAGAAACAAAATAATAATAAAAATTGGAAGTTTCCGGATCGTCACAATTACAAAATACGACCTTATCTTTGAAGTGTTTTTTATAATTTTTTAGTTCTTTCTCTATATCAGAAAGTTGTGTATAAAATTCATCGGCTTTTAGTTTCTTAGCATTGTCTAAATTACCACCTGCCATTTATTTTCCACCGTTTGTTTGTGCCGTAAAAGTGGAAAATCGGCTCATTTTTTGTAGTTAATTATATATATTTCTTACTTGTTTTTACAAAATTTCTGGTTTTTGTATAAAATTTAGCTTGATAAAACCTAAAATTTCATGTCAATATATATATAAGAAAAGATGGATATTTTCTGAGTTCATAACGGCACAAACAAACGGTCAAAAGATTATGTCACAGGAAACAGCTTTTTTAATTTCCATTTTGTAAGCCTTTCACGGATAAAATATCTTACAGTCTGCCGATGAACTCCGAATCGCTTTCCTATTTCGACATTATTTTTCCCCTCACGAAGCATTTTCCGTATCTCTTTTTCATGTCCGGTTAATCTTACGTTGATGGCTCTACCCGGCTTGCGACCTAAAATTTTTCCCTCTGCTTTACAACGGGCAAGAGCTTCTTTTGTTCTCTGTGCGATTAAGTTACGCTCTATTTCCGCAGACAACCCAAAAGCAAAAGCCAAAACTTTACTCTGTATGTCATCGCCTAAACGGTAATTATCTTTTATTGTCCAAACCTTTACGCCTCGTTCCATACAACCTGAAAGGATCGACATTATCATAAAAAATGATCTTCCAAGGCGGGACAATTCAGAGCAGATGATAGTATCCCCTTCTTGTACAAGCTTTAATAGTTTGCCCAACTGTCTTTTTTCCGGTGCTTTTGTCCCGCTGATTTTTTCTTCTATCCATTTCTCAATTTTAAATCTTTGCGCTTTGCAAAATCGCGCAATTTCAAAACGCTGGTTTTCGACTGTTTGTTTATCCGTGCTGACTCGTATATATCCATATACCATAATATCCTCCTGTATATTAAAAAGGATAAAACATAATAAAACACAAAAAAACGAGGCAATTTATTCTTTTTTACTAAACTGGCGTTTGGTTACACTATTTCGCAACCTTGATATTTTCCGTTTTTATGTTGTTTTTACTAAATAATGGCTATATTTTGAAAATGCTTCCGTAATTTTTTTACGGCAACTTGTAAATTTCTTGTTTATTGATTACGATAATATATATATGTTGTGTTTTTATTCTGTTAAGAATTACCGTGGTTTCAAAGATGCTATAACGCTCGATCTTACCTCGTCAAATTATGGATTTAACGAGGAATGTGTTAGGAATGGGTATGCTCATAAAGCTTTGATTTACGGTTATAACGGGGTAGGGAAATCAAATTTAGGTTTGGCGATAATGGATATTATTATCAATTATTTGACGGAATAGTAAAGAAAAATCATTTTGATAATTTTAAATCTTTTTTAGCGAATGCAGATGTTCCAGCAAATATAATATTTACTAAAATGGATAATCAAACAAAAGTCTTTTTTGAATACGAAGCAATGCAAAGCAATAAATTCTTAATTGATTTTTTTACATACTGCTATACCGGAATGAAGTCATTGACTGTGTTATTTTTTTGGTTGCAAAACGCAATATACAATGAAAAACCGCCTTCATTTATATTTATTGATGAATTTGACGCTTTTTATCACCAGCGTTTGTCCGAATATGTCATAAATGTTATTAAAAAAATAAGTAACTGCCAATTTATTCTTACTACACACGACACAGGGGTAATGTCAAATGATATTATGCGCCCTGATTGTCTTTTCTTAATGTACAAGAATAAAATTAAATCTTTATCATCATCGACAAAAAAAGAATTGCGTTCCGCTCATAATATAGAAAAAATGTATCGCGCAGGCGCTTTTAATGAGTAATACTATATTGCTCGTTTTTGAAGGAGAAAAAATTGAAGGACAATTATTTAATAGCATTGAGAAAATATTTTTCTCGAATTCCAATGGACAACAAATAATTAGAAGCAGTTTTAAAGCTGAAATTTATCAACTTTGGGAAAAAATAAAGGATGATGATGCTCTTGATGTTGTAGAAGTTCTCAAGGAAGAACTCAACTCAGATATTAAAAATCTGTTAAGAAAAGATGTATCAGAGGTACACCTCTTTTTCGATCATGACGGCCATTCTCATTTAGGTGCAATGTCACCGCAAGATTACAATAAAATGATAAATAAATTACTTAGCACTTTTAATAATGAATTTGAGCAAGGGAAACTTTGGCTTAGTTATCCTATGACAGAAGCCATTAAACATTGTACAAATAACCCTACTGATTGTTTCAAAGATGCGTTTCTTGATATGTCCGATAATATTAACTATAAAAATATAATTGATAAAATAAGCCATTATAAAGATATAAAAAAATATGATGAGAACACTTGGCACTATTTAACAATGATAAACATTCAACGAACATTTTGTTTGGTGAATAATATTTATGAGACGGTTTCTGATTATCAAAGTATAAAACATTGGTTTGAAAACAACGCGATAATTGTAAAACAAATACAGGAAAAGCAATACAAAAATTTTATCTTGCCCAAAAATCAAATTGTTGCATTGTCACCTTTTCCTCTTTTTTTAATCAATTATTTTGGTGAAAAATATTTTAATGAATGTAAAAATGAGATAGTTATAAAAAGTTGTAGTTTCTATTGTTATCAAAATACTCAATAAAACTACAAATTTTCCTTCCCTCGCACCCCTACACCATTTCGCTAGGGTACTCCAAATTCTCCTTAGATGCCTTCTTTAACAGTCCGATGTATCTGCGCCATTCCCATTTTGCCATGTCGATATTTTGATCGCGCCAGTTGCCGCATTCGGCGGGTGAAGCGCCGGGAATAGTTCCTTCGAATTTTTCTATCCAATCAGCCATTTCTGTTAATAGGGGAAGAATATCGATGGATTTATAATCTCCTTCCAAAATCAAATAAAAACCGGTGCGGCAGCCCATCGGACCGAAGTATACTGTTTTTGGACTCCATACTTTGTGTGAACGTAAAAATGTCGCGCATAAATGTTCAATAGTATGCACCGCCGGCTGATCCATTACCGGCTCCTTGTTTGGTTCTTTAAAACGAAGATCAAACGTGGTAAGCATCACGTCTTTAAATTGATCTTTCCGTGAAACATAAGCTCCTGGTTTTAACCTAAGATGATCAACCTGAAAACTAGTTATTTTTTCCATACCGCTCTCCTTTAGCTAACTATAACAGGATATATGCCTTTAAGCAACTAACTGGTCATTTTGGTAAAATTTCTTTTTGAGGCAACTCGCTTACTCTCTAATGGCGGTTTACGACGTTCCGCCTCAGGCGGAATGTAGGGCGGCGCGCCGCAAGGCGCAAAAGCCGTCCGTAAACCGCTACGCTAAGCGACGTTTTAATGTCGCTTAGCGTGGAAGTATCTGCCGTTTCAATGGCAGATACTTCCTATTTCTCCATAATATTAAAACTTCCGTCCCAATCGGCAGGCGGTGGATATTCCTGATACTGACGGCAACGTTCAATAAAATGTTTGGAAGGTTCGTCTTCTGGGTATAGTTCCAATACCTTATTAAACGCGTTCTCCGCGTCTTTCCAATTGCGCATTTCAAAAATATCCAGCGCTTTATGAAAAAGATAAACCTGTTCAAATAAAGCGTCTGACGCGTCGGCTTTTAATTCCAATATTTCATGGATACGCACAGGCTCGTTTATGCCCACGACTCTAACGTGGTCAAGCCGCCGGGTGAGCAACTTGCCTTTTGTTTCCAGTACCGTAGATTCCGAGGCAAGAACCCATGTTCCGTACTGCTTGTTCACTCCTTCAAGACGGGAAGCCAAATTTACCGCGTTGCTGATGATAGTGTAATTCATCTTTTTTTGCGTTCCCATGTTTCCCACTACCATTTCTCCGGTATTAATGCCGATACGGGTCAACAACGGAGACGGGCTTATGCCTTTTTCTAAAACATATCTGTTTATGTCCTTCTCCATCCGCTTCATGATTATTCCGGCGGTACATGCCCGCAATGCGTGATCATCAAGCTCCAGCGGAGCGCCAAAGAAAGAAACAATAGCGTCGCCCTGATATTTGTCGATTGTCCCTTTTTCTTCCAGAATAATATCGCTCATGGTGGAAAGATAATAGTTAAGGAGATCGACCAGATGACCAGGCGTAAGTTTTTCCGCTATACCGGTAAATCCCTTTATATCGGAAAACAAAGCGGTCATGTGCCGGTTTATTCCGCCAAGTTGCATTCGGGTGGGGTCTGATATTACTTCTTCTACCACATCTTCTGACAAATATGTGGAAAAAGCCTGACGCATATTATTGTTGAAATACTGGAGCTTGATATGGGCTTCCTCAATTTCCTGCGCTTTCCTTCGGTACAACATCGTATTTAAAATGCCGAAAAGTACGGAAACGGAAAGGGCGAGTATTTGGAGAATTGTCATAACTAGCGAATATTTACGCTGGTCTAAAATAACTTTGTCGCTTATGTCCACGTCCGCAACACAGTAAAAATTGCCATCCTGATCATATACCGGAGCAAAACCGGCAATAAGCCCGTTCCAACTTTCATTATAACTGCCCAGGTCTGTCGCCGTTACATTTCCCGCAAGGGCGGCTCTGGCAATGTCTTCAATTGGTAAAATAGTCCCCGGACCTACTACGGTTTTGGGGTCAAAGTCATTGTCAACAATGTATTGGAAGTTGTCATGATCGTATTGCCGCAGATAGGAAACATACAAAACATTGTATTCTTGGGCAAACTGGATAAGCCGCATTTTTAACTCGCGGTAACTTTGATTTTTTGCGTCATCCACAGTATGATAACGATCCAATTCTTCAGCATCGACATATAACGCAGCTGCCTGAGCCGCCGCCTTTAAATGATCCTGTGTCGCTTCGGTAATCATCCTTACATAATGGTTCACATGAATATTTACAACTATCGAAACCAACAGCACCATCAATGCTGAAATAAAAAACAGACTCAACGTCAACTGTACCCCAATCGCTTTCGTCAATTTTCCCAAAAATGAATTTGAATTTGTGGATTTTTGATTTTTACTCATATACGTTTCCTTATAAAGTAAAACTATCACATTTTTAATAATTTGACAATTCAATATTAATAACATCCAATGCGACTAATATACCGATATATATTCGACTTTACCGCTAGACAAACCCCCATAAAATCGCTACACTTCACTTAAATTGGCAGTATGTCTGAGCTGCCGCCCAATTCAAATTGTCAGACTATGGAGGACTTTTTATGAGCGCCACGATACGGCTCAAAAGATTTGGAACAAAGAAGCGGCCTTATTACCGCATTGTTGTTATGGACAAACAAGCGCCACGGGACGGAAAAACCATCGAGGAACTTGGCTACTATCACCCCATCGAAGCGGAAGACAAGCAGATTGTTTTTGACGCGGAAAAAGCCAAATCATGGCTTGCAAAAGGCGCAATCGTTTCCGATACGGTGCGCAGACTTTTCAACAAAAAGAATATTTCCGTAAAATAACAAGGCAGTACAATGGAAAAAGATTTAATTGAATATCTTGCGAAATCCCTTGTGGACGATCCCTCGCAGGTGCAGGTCAATATTGTCGAGGGCGAAAAATCCACTATTTTAGTACTGCGGGTTGCGGAAAAAGATATTGGCAAAGTAATCGGCAAACACGGGCGAATTGCGAAGGCAATAAGGACCGTGTTACAAGCGGCCAGCGCCAGAACCGGCAAACACACAGTACTGGAAATATTGGACTGATACGATAAATGACCGAAAAGTTCATTATTGGACTGGTTGGTGCTCCTTTTGGCGTTAAAGGTTTTGTAAAAGTTAATCCCTTATCTGGGGAAATCGGTCATCTTCTAAAATTAAAATCGACAGTAATCAGCAAAGACGACAAAGAGCGAACTCTTCAAATTGAAGAAATTACCCCCGCTCCGCCCTCAGTACTGATGCGTTTTGCCGGTATTGACAGCCCCGAAAAGGCTAAAACCTTGAATGGGGCGCAATTAATCGCCGGACGCGAGCAAGCCGCTCCTTTAGGCGATAATGAGTTTTATATTGAAGATTTGAAAGGGCTACAGGTAATTTTTTCCGGCGCGGAAGGGGAGAATGTCGCAAGCGAGATAATTGTCGGTTCTATTACCGATATTATCGAAGGCGGTAACGGGGAACTGGCAGAAATTAAACTTTTAAACGGCGAAAAACGTTTGGTTCCTTTTAGGAAGGAGTTTTTTTCTGAGATTAGCCCGCAGAAGGGGAGGGTGGTGATTAGAAATATTTGGGTTTTGGAGTGAAATACATTTTACAGAAAGTTGCTGTTAGACACCTTGTGTGAAACACTGATTAATACGGGGCATTTTTCCCCACCTAAATTGACAGGGAAATTAAAAAATGATGTATAATGAAAATAAGGAGGCATCCATGACCTATTTTGGGAAAGGCATTTATACGCTGACAACTGCCGCAAAAATCTTCAAAATGAATCCGCAAAAAATGCGCCGATGGATTAAAGGTTATACATATCTCAAAAACATGGAATGTTGTTCTTATAAACCTCTATTTAAAACTGAATTTGAATATGATCCCAATGACGTTATTATCAGTTTTCTAGATCTGACAGAACTGCTTTTTATCAATAGTTTTATACAATATGGAATAAGCATCCAAAAGATAAGAAAAGCTGCTATTATTGCCTCAGATTTGCTAAAAACTTCCCACCCTTTTGCTATACGGAAAATGTTTACCGATGGAAAGTCAATATTCGCGGAAATTGCGCAAAAAGAAAATGATCTATCCCTTCTAGATTTATTAAATAAACAATACCAATTAGGGAAAATAATAGAGCCGCTATTATTCAAATGTATAGATTTTGGCAAACATGATTATGCAGAAAAATGGTGGCCATTAGGAAAAGAACGGGAAATTGTATTAGACCCGGCTAGAAATATGGGACAGCCTATCTTGAATAAATACAATGTAAAAACTGAATTGATATATGAGCTTTATAAAACCAATCACAGTATCAGTGAAATCAGCGATTGGTACGAAATGGATAAAAACGCAATAAAAGCAGCCATTAACTATGAAGAAGGTTTTGTAGCGTGAAATGTCTTTTTGACACTCATTTACCTCCAAAATTAGCAAAAACCCTCAGCTTTCTTGAAGGAGATGATGGTATTGCTATAGAACATCTTAATGAAAAATTCCCTCCAAATACTCCAGATATTGAATGGATAAATAAGTTGTCAAAAGAAGGCGGTTGGTTTGTAATAACTAAGGATAATCAAATAAGAAAAAAGCCGCATGAAAGACAGGCGTGGCAAGAATCACATATTCCTATTGTTTTTCTTCCTAAATCCTGGATGAATTATGATTTTTGGGGTATAGCATGGAGATTTGTAAGGTATTGGCCAGATTTGAAAAAAATTATTAGTCAAAATAAAAAGAACAAATCATTTGAATTGACTGTTAATGGGAAAATAACCGTTATTGAATAATATAAAATATCATGACAGAAGCCATTATCTAAGGGAACAATAATGACGAAAATAGATGGGCTGTCAAAAAAGATAAATTTCTACCACGAACCACACAAACATTACGAACTTTTTGCACAAATCTGGTCGCTGTTCGTGCTGGTTCATTTGGTTCGTGGTAAAATTCAAACTTCATAGTGTACAAGGGCAAAAAGAATAATACCCTTAACGTTTATCAGCCTGAGTAAATGTCAGAGTCATATCGTTATTCACTTGAACATTACTTTTTACATAAGTATTTGTTTGAACATCATCAATCCTTATATCAAAAACATTACCTGAAATTGGAATATTTCCAAGCCAAATTTTCATGCTGTCTCTATTTACGATACTTCCGCTAATATCTCCTGTTTGCGCTCCTCCGGCTGCAGCTAGTTGTACAGTACCGCCTCTTATAACTATATTTCCGCCTACCCATGTAGGACTGCCGGGTGTACGCAGAAAAATAGTGTTAATTGTAGCGCCTACATTATTCACTATAGTAAGCATTGCCGGTTTTTTGGTTAAAGTAACAGTAGAGTTTTCGTTTCTCATTGTTACTTTCTCAGTATATTGAGCTTGTCCAATGCTGTAAGTAATATCAATATTTGATGCTGGTGGCACTAGAAATCCGGTTCTTGCTCCAATGTCTATGTTTGAAGATATAGGAGTAGTTACAAAAACTTGATAGCCTGTTTGATTTATCACAGTAAGTGTTAACGGACTTTTGGTTAAAGTTACAGTAACATCCGCATTATCCATAATTGCTTGCTCGGTAAATTGAACTTGCCCAATCCTGTAAGTAATATTAATAACTTGATTCAATGCCGGTGCTAGAAATTCAGTTTTTTCTCCACTGTTTATGTTTGAAACTGCAGCTACAGGGGCAGTTAAACTAACCTGTTGTCCTGTTTGATTTATCACAGTAATTATTGGCGGTCTCTTGGTTAAGGTTACAGTAACATCCGCATTATTCATAGTTGCTTGTTCGGTAAATTGAATTGGCCCAATTCTGTAAGTAACATTAATAGTTCCCCTCGTTTCAGTTGGTTGAAATTGAGTACTTGCTCCATTGGTTATGTTTGAAGATACAGGAGCATTTACAATAACTGGATATCCTGTTCTATTTTCTATTATCAAGGTTGGGTTTCTATCCACAGATACCTTTAAAGTATAATGCGTGACTGTATCACATGATACAAAACTAATTAATATAACGAATATAAAAAAAGCAGTAAGTTTTTTCATTTTATTCTCCTTAAGGTTTTGGAATTAAACCAATCGCTCCTAACAAACCTATGGCCAATAATCCTCCTGCAAAAGGGTTTATAGAAGAGGTTTTACTTGTTTCTACAAAGACAGCATCATTGAAAGGTATGTTATATTTACTATAAACAACACCTCCAGTGTCTATGACTCTTATATCTACCATTTCTGAAAATTCCGATTTATTTATATCCTTAATTTTGCTTGCGATATTCGTACCCCAATTAGTTGTCCCTGCATTTCTGATATAGATTTCTCTAATATTCGATACATTACTGATCTCAATACCATGATGGGTTGTTGCACACCCGGTAACTGTAATTCCTAATAGCAGTACTGCTACTAGTTTACTCGCAACGTGAAATATGTTTTTCAACATAAATAACCTCCTTTTAGCTTGAACTATTCAAGCTCTAAAATAAATTGCCTGCCCATATGGACAAGCCTAAAAACAACCAAAAACCACATACAGGGCATTCCAGCGTTTATTCTAAAATAATCCAAATTCTAAAACTTGTCAATAACAAGTACAAAAAATTGTAATTAACAAGTTGTAAATACTTGTTAATACCCTAAATTTGACAAATGAGGAAAGAATTTGATGAACCGAATGATTTAAGGAGGACTCTTTCACAAAATATAAAGAAACAACGTAAAATTCTCGGCTTAACTCAGGAAAAACTTGCAGAAGCAGCCAATCTTTCATCACAGACAATCAACGATATTGAAGGTTGCAGAATGTGGGTTAGCGACAAGACAATCCTAAAACTAGCTAATGTTTTACATATAGACGCATATCAGCTATTTGAACCTGTAACGACTATAAGAGCGATTGTTCCCGATGTTGTAAATACGGATGAATTTATGCTTGAATTGGAAGGCAAAATAATCAAGTTTATCAAACAACAACTTGAAGAAGCAAAAGATGTGCTTTCCAATCAGACAACGCCAAAGACAGTCAATAAAAAAGGTGACAGTCACCAATTTCACAATTTTGTTGACATACAATCAACATAATGATATACATAAAATATTGGGGCGAGGGGAGACATTGTGGCAATCAAATTTAACCACACGAGGGAGATATTAGCGATAAGAGACGGGTTTCCCAAGTATTATGGAGGCATATACGTCTACAAAAATTCAATGGGAAGATGATTTTGCCGAAAATGATTTTAGGAGTGCGTAAACTACAGGTAAAGAAAAGGATGAAAAGTTGGTATTATCAACAAAAATCCTAATTGAATCAAAGAGTATACCGATTACATTCATTGAAAACGCTGAAGGAGCATTAGAAATTAAAGTTAATAGGGAAACGGTTTATACAATAAAACCGAGAGGGCGAATAAGCCAAAGTTTATTATTCTCTTTTACTCGTTCTATAATAAGGGAACAACAATGACGAAAAAAGATGAAGCTGTATTTGCCAAATCATTTGAAAAAATGGAAGAAAAAGGCTATTTTACAGAGTTGCGAACAAAAGCCAAGGCTAAACCTAAAACCAAATCCAATGCCAAAACAACAGTTTTAAAGGTTACCAAAAAACCACGCCAGCTGACAGTAGCAGACTCCGTTTCTAGCACGAGATCTACATTGAAAGTTCCTCTTGTTGCTCATAAAGGATAATTGCGACGTATAGTGTTCATATATGGATTCTTAAATGAAATACACACTTTTAACCCTATTTCCAGAAATCCCCGATGCTTTCTTCGCCAATTCCATCATGGCAAAGGCAATAAAACGGGGAATTATCGAGTATCAGGCAATAAATATACGCGATTTTGCTACAGATAAGCATAAAACCTGCGATGACGCGCCCTACGGCGGCGGCCCTGGTATGCTAATGTTGCCGGAACCGCTGGATTTGGCTATTAAAAGCATACTTCCCGCCGAAAACACAGCCGCAAAACCGCGCGTTATCTACCTTTCACCCTCAGGCCGCCCATTCAATCAGGAAATTGCCCGCGAATTGGCCGCCGAAAAGGAATTAATACTGATTTGCGGGCGTTATGAGGGTATCGATCAACGGATAATCGACCGTTACGTGGATGATGAAATCTCCGTTGGGGACTATGTTCTTTCTTCCGGCGAAGTGGCGGCATTGGCGGTAATAGACGCAACCTACCGTCTTGTAGACAGCGTAATTTGCGCGGAATCTCTTGACGAGGAAAGCTTTTCCGGCGGACTTTTGGAGTATCCCCAGTTTACACGACCGGAAGTTTTTGATACAATGAAAGTCCCAGAAGTATTGCTGTCCGGTCACCATGAGCAGATACGTCTTTGGCGGTTGGAAAAGCGGGTTGAAAAAACCCTGTGTCAAAGACCGGACTTAATACGGCAAGGCAGAGAACCGGCTCCAGACGGAAGCAGGGTTTTTAGCGATGAAATTATTAAAATAATAGACCGATTAACCGCTCAATCCGGCGGTTGAGTCGGGAAATTTAAGGAGAGAGAGATGAACGAGATTAAGGCCATTGAAGCCGACCAAATGAAAAAAGAACCCGACAAATTCAAAGTTGGAGATACAGTTAAGGTTCACTTTAAAATTATTGAAGGTAAAACTGAGCGCGTTCAGATTTACGAAGGCCTTGTTATCGCCATGAAAAATTCCAAAGTTGGAAAAACCTTTACAGTGCGGAAAATTTCCTACGGCGTAGGCGTAGAGAGGGTATTTCCGCTTCATTCGCCGCGTATCGTTAAGGTTGAGGTAGTGCGCCCCGGAAAAGTCAGACGGGCAAAACTCTACTATATCCGTGAAAAAATCGGCAAGGGCGCGAAAATTAAAGAACTTATTATCAAGAAGGGTTCCAAGGGCGCGCATGTGCCTGTTACCGGCGCCGTAGCCGACAGTACCGCCGCCGAATAATTATTTATAAATTTTCTTTACATCTCCTCATTTTAAGCCGAAATTTATAAGGGGAACTGTAAATTTACCATTAATAGAGTTGTTCGGAAACTTCAGTTTCCGAACAACTTCCTTAATGAAAATTAATTCCCCAAGGAAACCAGAATGAATGTTGTAAATACCAGCGACCTCAGACCCGGACAAATTTTCTCCGCGCCGGTGTATTCAGAAGGTGAATATATGCTTGTATCCGCCAATGTTCCCCTTCGCCAAAGAGATATTGACGTTTTAAATACATGGGGTATTGAATATGTCAGAACAGACGGAGAAATAAAAGAGACTAAACATATGCTGAGTTTAAAAGATGAATCAAGCGAAGTAATAATAAAAGTATTAGAAGAACAAATAAAAGAAGCAATAAGCGAACCGGAAGAAATTCTTCCTGAAGAAATAATTCCAGAAGAAATTTCTTCAAAAAAAATTACTGAAGAAGATGAAAAGCCTTTAAAGAATGTAAATATTAAATTTTCCATAACTGATGTCCGTCAGAATTCCAGTCAGTATAGAAAGTATAAAACTTTTATTGATAAACTAAATTCTTTATTTACCGCTTTAAAATCCGGAACGGATACAGAAATGCGTCAGGTCGATAATATTTGCATTCAATTACTTCAGGATTTACGGGAAAGTCCGGACAGTTTTGTTGGTTTTATTCTTGGCGGAGAAGTTTCAGGAAATGAATTGGCAAAAAGCTCGGTTAATACGGCGATTCTTTCCGCGTTAACCGCTCAGGAACTTAAACTGCCTAATCATAAAATACATAATGTTGTCGCGGGGGCGTTACTTCACGATATTGGAATGCTCAGGTTATCCAAAGGCATTACAGAGAAAAAAGGCGGTCTTTCCGAAGCGGAACTAGAACAGATAAAAAGCCATCCTTTGCACACGTCAAAAATCGTTACAAAAGAATTATTCGGCCCTCACGAAGTAAATTTAATCGCACTTCAACACCACGAGCGGTGGGACGGCCAGGGGTATCCCGGTAACCTTTCAGGTCAGGCTATTGATATTGGCGCCCGGATTGTATCGGTAGCCGACGCGTTTGAAGCAATGGTAACTAAAAAGTCCTACAGGAATTCCATGATTGGCTATCAGGCGATAAGGAACCTGCTTTCTGATAATGCGCGTCGTTTTGATCCTGCGGTAATTATCGCATTTACCAAAATAATGGGGATTTATCCTATTGGTTCAATTGTCCGCCTAAATGACAGTTCTTTAGCTAGAGTTGTAAGCATACATATTAACGCTCCGATGCGGCCAAAAGTCCAAATGCTGACGGACAGAAAGGGAAATGCTCTTAATTCCGGGGGTATGGAAATTGTCGATCTTTTAGAAGAAAGAACGCTGTTTATTAAGCAGGCGATAGATCCGGCTGATTATGCTTAATACCGCCAGATTGGGTAAAGTGGGGGAAGAGAAGGCTGCCGCCGCTCTTGAAGCTGCCGGAATGAAAATAATCAATAAAAATTACAGGTCAAAAACGGGAGAAATCGATATTATTGCCCTTGACAGTGAAACAATCGTTTTTGTGGAAGTAAAAACATGGTCTTCGCTTGGCATGGAAGATCTGCAATACAGCATTGATATAAAAAAACAGAATAAAATCATTAAAACCGCTAAGTATTTTCTGTCTGAAAATCGAAAATATAGTAATATGACAATTCGTTTTGACGTTATATTTGTTAAAAAAAACACTACTATCCATCTTGCGTCTGCCTTCACGGAGAGTGTATGATATTAGAACAGGCTTTGAATTCCAAAATACCTGATATCAGGCTGGAATTGTTACGGCGGCGCATAAATGACGAAAACTATCTCCATGCCGCCATTCAAAGACTGGCTCTTGTATTGAGCAATGAAATTATGGATATTACCCATGAAGGCGGGTGTTATGAGCGGCAACGGAAAAGGCGGAAATAATCGAAAAAATCGCCAGCGTTTCTCCGGACGGAGAGATGATCCTCAAAAATTTTTAAAGAAACATACCTCGGCAAATGATCAGGAAAATTTGTTTTTTGACGGGAAAACGGAAAAAAGCAAAATAAGCACGCACGAGAGGCCTCAATGGACAACGCCGGAACTGCCCGCTAACCCCATCACTACTCCGGATTGCCCCTGGTGCGGAAAGCCAATAAAAGATATTACTACCGCTATTTCAGATAAAGAAACAGGCCGCCCTGTACATTTTGACTGTGTGCTTGCGCGGATTGCTGAAACTGAAAAACTGGAACACAATGACAGCGTATGCTACATTGGCGGCGGGCGTTTTGGAATAATTCATTATACAAATCCTCTTGATACAAGAGAATTTGTAATTAAGAAAATATTTGAATGGGAAACCAAAGACACTGAAAACGAATGGCGCCGCCCTATAAGCGAATATTTTTCGATTACATAAAAGGAGATTTTATGATTGGCGTTATCGGAGCAATGGAAGATGAATTGACTTTTCTCTGTGAAACAATGGGAAAGTTTATCGCGGAAAAAATCGGGATATTTGAATTCTTTACGGGAAAGCTCGAAGGGAAAGATGTTACGATACTGAGATGCGGCATCGGCAAAGTAAACGCCGCAGTCGGCTGCGCCCTGCTCATTCAAAAATTTGCGCCGGACTGCATAATAAATACCGGTTCCGCCGGCGGTATTCATTCCGATTTAAAAGTCGGCGATGCCGTAATATCCACCGGACTTCTTTATCACGATGTTGATGTTACGGCGTTTAATTATGCGCCCGGCCAACTTCCCGGTCAGCCTCAGGTTTTTCCGGCGGATGAAAAACTTGTAAAGATCGCGGAAAACGCCGTTGATGAATTAAAAGCGGAAAAGATTCTTCCCGCCGAATTTACCCACCGCAGAGGCATGATTGGCTCCGGCGACATTTTTATGCATGAACCTGAGCGTATAGCAGAAGTGCGCCGCATATTCCCTGACGTTGACGCTGTGGAAATGGAAGGAGCCGCGATAGCGCATTGCTGCCATCTTTTTTCCGTTCCCTTTTTAGTAATCCGCGCGTTATCTGACATTGCAGGGACGCAATCGCCGTTAACCTTTGATGAATTTTTACCAATTGCGTCTAAACATTCCGCGCATATAGTGATGAGAATTATTAAGAATAAGGGAACCTCTAAAAACCTCGGTTAGGTTTTTAGAGGTTCCACGAAGAAAATCGCTGATTTATTGTAGCATAAGAAATTATTGTAGTGCGATTTTCTTCATAGGTTATGAAAACATCTAAAAACTGAAGTTTTTAGATGTTCATATAAATATGTTCAAAACGGAGGGTGTTATGAAAAGTAAAAGAATAGTGGCGTTGTTTTTAACCGCCGTGGTGTTATGCGCGGTATTGGTTACCGGCTGTTTACGCGCTGAGGCGCAGGAGAAACCGAAAACACAGGAACCGGCGCGTAGTGAACAGCCGCAAACGGGTACGCCTGTTGTTTACATGACAGACAAAATAACTCCCGAAGGCTTGCTTGCAGTTTATGACGCTCTGGGACTGAAGGCAAGCGGAAAGGTTGCGGTTAAAATAAGCACCGGAGAGCCGGGCAATCCCCACTTTCTTTCCGCTACGCTGATAAAAAATCTTGTGCAGAAAGTGAACGGCACTATTGTCGAGTGCAACACCGCTTACGGCGGAAAGCGGGCGAATACCGCTATGCATTATCAGGTGGCGAAAGATCACGGTTTTACGGCAATCGCGCCGGTTGTGATTTTGGACGAAAAATCGGAGATCAGTATTCCCGTTACAGGCGGCAAACATTTAAAAGAAGATATTGTAGGCGCGCGTTTTAAGGACTTTAATTTTCACATTGTGCTGTCTCACTTTAAGGGGCATCAAATGGGCGGCTTCGGCGGAGCGCTTAAAAATATGTCCATCGGTTACGCGTCATCTGCCGGCAAGTCATGGATTCATTCGGCGGGAAAAAGCAAAAGCGGCATTAGAGGCGATCAAAACGAATTCCTTGAATCAATGGCGGAAGCCGCCAAAGCGGTCGCTGACGCTAACAAGGGAAAAATACTCTACATTAACGTAATGAACCATCTTTCCGTTGACTGCGACTGCAACGGCAGACCCACCCCTCCGACAATGGCAGACATCGGCATACTAGCCTCCCTTGATCCCGTCGCTCTTGATCAGGCTTGCGTCGATCTTGTGTACAATGCAAAAGACGGCAAAGACCTTATCGCACGGATAGAATCAAGAAACGGTATTTTGACAATAAAACACGCGGAAGAAATCGGCTTGGGAAGCAAGACGTACAGGTTAGTCCGTATTGATGGTTGAAGTTTTAAAGCGCGAATTTATTTATATATGGTATTATTTCTCGATTCAATTTGAACAGATTTTCGGGTACTGGGCGATTGGAATGGCGCTTGGCTCTTTTATTTCCGTATTTGGCAAAGAAAAAATCCACGAAATGTTTTCGCGTCTGCGCGAAAAAAAACTGGGTTTCCTCGGCGTTATACCCGCGTCGCTTTTAGGGATCGCCTCTCCCCTTTGCATGTACGGCACTATCCCGATAGCGGCGTCTTTCGCCGAAAAAGGAATGGAAGAAGACTGGCTTGCCGCTTTTATGATGGCTTCCATTTTGTTAAACCCTCAGCTTCTTTTTTACAGCGCTGCTCTTGGGGTGGACGCGCTGGTTATACGTTTTGTTATCTGTTTTTTGTGCGGCATTGCCGCGGGGGCGGTGATAAGGCTCTTTTTTAAAAACAAACAATTTTTTAATTTCTCCGGTCTTACCGCCCCCGCAAACAGGGACACCCACCCAAACCCTATATTACGCTTTCTTAAAAATTTTGTCCGCAATGTAAAAGCAACCGCCGTATATTTTCTAATTGGCGTATTACTTTCCGCCCTTTTTCAGCGCTATGTTCCGCCCGAAGGCTTTGCCAGACTTTTCGGCGGCACTACCCCAGCAGGAAGAGGCTTCGCCATATTAATGGCGGCTACCATAGGCGTCCCCCTGTACATGTGCGGCGGCGGAACCATCCCGTTACTCCAAACATGGCTGCGTAACGGCATGAGCATGGGCAGCGCGGCGGCATTTATGATTACAGGCCCCGCCACCAAAATAACAAACCTGGGAGCGTTAAAAATTGTACTTGGCATAAAACACTTTTTTTTCTATTTGTTATTTACCGTAGTATTCGCGTTTGCAGGCGGCGTTTTGGTAGATATAATTTATGGGGCAATTCATTAAGGTTATTTTTAAAAAGATTCTCACAAAGAACACAAAGAAAGAGAAGATCACAAAGAAGAATCAGGGGTTTTCGTCCGTTATTTTATCGTAAACCTCACGCATAGCTTTCGGACAACAATTCCTTCTTCCCCTTTGTGATCTTTGTACCTTCGTGTTCTTCGTGTGAACTCTTCTTGCCTTAATTTTAAACTATAAACCCCACCCCGTAGGGGTGACAAAAACCGTGGTTGTGCTGCCTTTAGTTACATTAACAGAGGTTTTTTTCCAATAATATAAATTCGCGCCGCGCAAACTTGAAATTTGCACGGTATAAGTTCCAACGGGAACCCCTGAAACTGTGACGTTTCCACCTTTAGCGATTGCCGGGATGCCTTTACTGCTTGGTCCGATTATCGTACCTACCCGTGTGGCATAACCTGAATTATTGATAAATTTTATTGACCCGGTATCAGCATTGGCGGTACCGCCTGAATCAGAGCCACCTGAACCGCCGCTCCTTGTAATCACGAAGTTTCCGTTTGAAGAAAAATTTATATTTACTGTTTCTCCGGAGCTAACGGTAAAATTATGGGATGCATTTTGGCTATTAACCTGAAATCCTATGGTACACAAACCGGTAGGCACATTGGAAAATGTTTTCGTTTTATTATTCCCAAGCAATTCATCATAACCGGCTTGTTTGCCGCCATTGGTCAGTTTTATCTTTCTTAAATCTATGCCAAAACTATTTTTAAATACTACTGTGCCGGTACCTCCGCCGCCTGATCCGCCCCCACTTGATTCGCTATCATCCTCAATAATATCGCACCCGATAACCGTTATTCCAAATACCAGCGCCATTGCCAGTATTCCCAACAAGATTTTTTTACTTACCATAGTTTTATTCTCCTTACTTTGGTAACAAAGTTTTACTGTGTTTGCCTGTCTTTACAGACAGAATTTACCCCAACGGGATAGCGCATATTGTTTTTTTACGCACCTCATGGTATTCTTTATATCGCAATTATTTTTATTTGAGACCTACAATGGGTTCTAGTTTTTATAAAAAAGGAAAAACCACAATGGTTTGTAGGTTCTTTTTTACAGTCATTTTGATCTTTTTATTAGCCCTTACATGTTGTAAGGTGGCACAAACTCAAGATGATGATCGTTTTTATATCGACTTGCAGAAATCTCCGCTGTATATCAAGGCCGGTTTTAACCCTTCCGACGCTGTTTCTCCTAACTTACAGGACGACTCATGGCAGGTCAGGGATAAATGGCATGGCGCCGTTATACGCAAACTGGATTTGCCCGGATTGCCAAAACGCGCCTTTCTGTCGCCATTGGGCAGACCGGCACAAGAGTGGACTTTTGTAATTCCCTTTACAATGGACGCGTCCAATAAGGATGCTGATGCGCCGTTATTCCCATGTTTATATTTAGCGTCTATCGGCGCCAACTGGGAAATATATCTGAATGGGACTCTGATCAAAAAGGAAATGTATTTAATCGATGGGCGTATCATGGAACATCATAGCGAGCGCAATGTAATTGTCCCCATAAACAGCAATCTGCTGCAAAAAGGCAAAAATGTTCTTGTGTTTCACATAGTCGGAGATCCAACCGGTTATTCAACTGGTTTTGGATATAGAGCGCCTTATTATATTGCTGACTATAATTATATAATGCACAGACATAACAAGATTGATCAAATAATTGTAATATCAATACTTGTCATGTTGGGGATATACCACTTCCTGTTTTTCGCCATTTTCCGCAATAACCGTTATAACCTGATATGCGGAATTTTTTCTCTTGGTACGGGTTTATATTATCTGTGGCGGACTCACTGGATATATCAAATTATCCCCAATACCGCCGTTGTAGTCAGGCTGGAATTTTTTACGATCTATTTTATGATACTGGCTCTTATGGCTTATACGGATAAACTTTGCAACGGGCGTTATTCTATTGTAACAAAAATATACGGCATTTTTTGTTTGATTCTGGCGGTAACCCAGTTGTTTTTTTCGCAAGCCTACGGAAGCGAGACATTGATTGTCTGGCAGTTAGTGAGTATTCCGGCAATGATGTGGATTTTTGTTTATAACATTGTTTTTCCGATTATCCGTGAAATGAAAAAAGGCAGAAAATTTATTGATACATTGGTTAATACTTATCCGGGGAATCTGTTAGTTGCCGTTGTCATTATTGTCCTAACCTCAGTTATTGATCTTTTTGATTCTTTTGCTTTGCATTACTCGCTGGATTTAAGCCGTTACAGTATGGTTGTCTTTGTATTGTCGGTTACGCTTATGTTATTTCGAATGTCCCTTGTAAAAGACAGGGAACTTAAAGAAAAAAGTTTGCTGCTGGAAAAAGCGGCTAATCCCGCGTCCGCGCGTGAAAAGGTATACAATTCATGCGGTTTAACGGAACGTGAAAAAGAAATTGCCCGTTTAATGGCTGAAGGGCTTGACAATACGGAGATTGGCGAGCGTCTTTTTGTATCCAACAACACAATCTCGTTTCATATAACAAATATTTTCCGTAAATTCGGCATTATAGACGGCAAGAACAAGGGACGAGCGATATTTTTGGCTAAGTTGATTAATTAGGGATATTACGAAATATCTCACACAAAGATCACAAAGGTACAAAGAACACAAAGAGGAAGAATGTGTTATTGTCCGTTATCTTATCGTGAAGCCAACGCATAGATAACGAACAACAACATTGCTCACTGCTAATTGCTCACTGTTAATTGCTTTTCACTTCTCTTCCTACCTAGCGTACTCCGTAATTCTTGTCTCGCGGATCATCGTAACCTTGATGCGACCTGGGTAGTGAAGATCGTTTTCGATCTTTTTAGCAATATCCTTTGCCATCTCTCTGGTTTGTTCGTCATTGACAGCTTCATTGTTCACTATTATGCGAAGTTCGCGGCCAGCCTGAATAGCATAGGACTTGTCTACACCGGTAAAGCCGGTAGCTATGTTTTCAAGATTTTCAAGGCGCTTCATGTAATTGTCCAAGGTTTCTTTTCGCGCTCCGGGACGTGCCGCCGAAATTGCGTCGGCTATTTGTACAAGAACCGCCTCTATGCAGGTCGGCTCAATGTCATTGTGATGGCTCCCGATGGCGTTGATAATACGAGGATCTTCTCCCATTTTACGCGCCATGTCCATGCCGATCTCAGCATGGTTCAAATCGGAATTTGACTCCGTGCCTTTTCCAATGTCGTGTAACAATGCGGCGCGTTTGGCAAGATCGCGGTTACAGCCTACTTCAGCCGCAAGCATACCGGCAATTACTGCCACTTCTTTTGAATGGTGGAGTACGTTCTGCCCGTAACTGGTGCGGAAATAAAGCCGCCCAAGCGCGCGGACGGCATCCTGTTTGATATTATGAATACCCATGTCAAAGAGGACTTTTTCGCCTTCTTCAAAAATTTTCTGCGAAATGTCCTTGCTTACTTTGACGACAATTTCCTCAATACGCGCCGGATGAATCCGCCCGTCAAGGATCAGCCGCTCAAGGGCGATTTTCGCTATTTCGCGGCGTACCGGATCAAAACAGGAAATAACAACCGCTTCGGGCGTGTCGTCAATGATGATGTCCGCGCCCGTTAAGGTTTCTAGGGTACGGATATTGCGGCCTTCCCTGCCGATAATCCGCCCCTTCATTTCATCATTGGGCAGGGTGACTGTGGTTACGGTAACGTCGCCCGTAACTTCAGTCGCCAGCCGTTGAATTGTTGTTACAAGGATGTCCCTCGCTTTCTTTTCAGCCGCGAGATTGGCTTCCTGCTCGATTTTGTTGATAAGCGATTGCGCATCGTGTTTCGCGTCATTTTCAAGGGTTTTGATTATCAAAGCTTTGGCTTCTTCGGAACTTAACCCCGAAATACGTTCAAGCTCAGCGCGATAACGCATTTCCTCTTTGGAAAGCGCGTCCTCGCGAGTCATAAACCACTTTTCTTTTTCTGCGAATAACTGCTCTGTCCTTTCTATCTGAGCGGTTTTTTTATCAATCGCTTCTTCTTTAACTACAACGCGGCGTTCATACCGCTGTAACTCTGCCCTGCGTTCCCGGGTCTCTCTTTCTTGCTGGTTCCTTTCACGGATAACCTGTTCTTTTGCTTCAAGAAGAATCTCTTTCTTCTTTGCCTCCGCCTCTTTTATTGCATCCTGTCTTATTCGTTCTGCGAACTGCTCTGATGCCGTAAGTTGAAATCTGGCATATAACCATCTAATAATCCAGCCTAAGGTTAACCCGGCAAGAGGGAGGATAATATACCATATCCACATCATGTACCCCTTACCGAAGATAATTTCAAAATCTATTGTAAGAATACACTAAATTTATGTTGGGTGTCAAGAGAATATGCTGAAAAAAAATCAGAAAAGTTTAAAAAATGATAAAAACACGAATTTTGGGCAAAAAAGGCTTAAATTTTGACTGTTTTTTGAATTGGAGTTTGGCTGTCCCGATAAATGATATAAAAACTCCAATTCATGACACTTAAAAACTGTATGTCAGCGATACCTTCACAAAATTGTTTTTATAGTATTGCCCAAATTGCCCGTCTTCATCGCCGCCGAATATTCCGCCGGAAAGTTCGACAGATACCGTGTCTCTTGTCCAGATTATCGCGGGCATGAGCAGGTAATCGTTGGCTTCAATTTCCCACAAGGCGGCAAACCTAAGTTCAAGTTCGTCACGGAAGAACTTTTTGGAAAGGGCGGCAATGATTTGCGTGGCTATCTTGTCGGTATTCTCCTCCGTGTCAGTAATTATCTTTGTAAAAACGCCGTCATCCAACGTTTTATTACCTATCTTGTCATCCATAAGACGGATTGATTCGTTGCACTGGAAATTGAGATTAATACCCCAAAAAAGATCGCGGTCAAAGCCAAAAGACCATAAAAGCGAGGGATTGTAAACTGCTCCGTCATCACCGTCTAAATCTTCGGTTATGTTAGCCGCAAATTCAGCGCGGATATTAAACCCAAAAAGCACCTGCGCCCAATCAATGCCAATTTGATGATATGGATTGTAGGCGTAATTCAGGTCTACATCTGCAGATATAGCAGAAGGTAATTGAGATGGAAGCGGAGGCGGCAGAGACACTGGAATATATGTAGTAGTAGAAGTAATAGTACTAGTAACGGCAGGTCTGGTTAAACGCCCGTAGTAATACTGTAAACCAATGTCGGCAGGACCTATGGTCGTTGTAAACCGCGCTCCTGCCTGCGCGTATAAAAGCGTTGATATGTCATCAGGCTTATATTCAGAAGGCGTGTTCACCGTAACCGTAGGCAGCGGAATTCCATTCATCTGTAAAATTTGCTCAATTGGCTGAAGCTGCTCATAAATCTGTGTCTGAATCTGATTTTGAATCTGACCTTGAAGGTTGCTCAACTTTTTCATCTGAGCAGGTTCCCAGCGATCTCCTTTTGACGCGTAACGCAACGGTTCAAAAGACGGCACAAATACGCCTTCAATCTTTGAAAAAGAGCCAATACGGTACGAGGCGTGAATGAGGGGGCGCGCGATTTTAAGATTTATTATATCGCTTAAATCGGTCAGTTCAGTGTAATCAAGAGGGTTGATCACGTCCAAAGGGCCAAAACTGTCGGCCTTGCCCCAGGTGAGTTTTCGTAAACCGCCTTCAATTTCCAGAGCGCCGAAGTAGGCGCGGACATACGCCTCGTCAACGGATACCGGCTGTTCGGTTGCCTGTATTTTCAGATTGATTACCCCGTCAGCAAATGATGTTCCGGCGGAAAAATTTAGTTTGCCTGAAAATATATCGCCAAGATTCGTATGATCCGCTCCTTTGTAAATATCGTCAAAATAACCAAGAGGTGACACTGAAACTTCGCCGCCGACAGTAACTGTAAGCGCTGAGCCGTTTCCGCCGGAATCGCCGTCGTCATTATCAAAGCCAAAATCCTGCGCGTAAATATTACCGCAAATAATTACGCATAACAACACAAAAAATATTTTCAGTTTATTTCTCATTTTTAATCCCTCATTTCCCGCTTTTATTTTGCCTTTCCTGTTTCAAGATAGGCGGTAGTAAATACCGATTCAGGTATTGGAGCGTCGTATACGATTTTCTCCATATATATTGTTGTTGAGGTTCCGGCTCCAACTGTTGATATTTTAGTCTGCATAGGCGTAAGCCGCCCCTGTACGTCTTTATACTCTGACATTTCCATTAACTTTATCAACTCACCTCGGCGGTTATACATTTCGCTTTTATATGTCAGATAACGGGTCTTTTCGACCCATGAGATTGATTTGGAATACTGATAAGAACTGTCTTTAGGAACGGATTGAATCACATAACAAGGGCTTCCGTTCAGCGTTTCTTCGCGTAATATTGTATGAGTATCAAGATTGACTTTTCTGCCGATTAACGAGATGTCGTCATAAGAAAAATCCGTACCCATAAAACTGCCACCGCTTTCCGATGCCGCAACGCGCCGCACTTTACCGAGATCCGGTAAAAATATCCAACGGTCAGAACCGCCTGATGCGGTATCCATGGTAAGGAACCGGGTCCCCGCTACAGTAGCTGGTTTTTGGAACACTATCACGGTACGCGCCCCGTTAGGACCGTCCTTTGAATACTGATCGATAACCCGTTCCGTTGTGCTTCCGTCTTTTGCGGTAATAACCATGCGGGAGCGTGAAGACATAGTATCCGATTTAATTCGGTTTCTTGCCAAATTCATAATGGAATCGGCATTTGCCGCCGCATCTTGAGCGTTCAGAAAACCAGCGCTCATCAATAACACTGCCAATACGATAATTTTTTTCATTTTGATCCTCCTTCAATATTATAATTATTTTTACTTCAAAGCGCTAGCTTCCTCACGGGTTGCCCGCCGCCAATATTGACTGACGGCGAGAGCAAGATGAAGAAGCTGTCCGTGTATTTCCAGCGTTTCTCCGTGAAACTTCTTACCGTCCGCCGGATGATATGTAAGCGATAGTTTATACATATTGCCGTCATCAGGGTTGACAATATAACCATTAGTCCAATGTCCGGGGCTTTCCATGCTAAGGCCGAACATCCAGGGAGTGCCGATAATTGGAAGCTGGTTTACTTTTCCGGCTATTGGAAAATCGGGATAACTCTCATCGCATTTATGAGCCTTATCGGTTGGTGAGCAGCCAACAGCGGATAACATTTTTCCATATAAGTGGCCGTTACTTTCGTACATTTCCCAACCGGACTGAATTTTCTCTGTTATAGGGTCTACACTCAGCCAAAATCCCTCCACCGGATCGGCGGCAAAAGTAGTTGCGGCGCAAAATAATATGACGGCTAACGTTATAATAATTTTTTTCATTACGTATCCTCCTTATTCTTATTATATATAAATTTCGGTTTTATGGTAGTAAGCAGAGCCGGTATTACAGTAAGACTGACAAAGGCCGTTATCAGCATACTTAAAGCGATAAGTGCGCCAAGCTGCGCGATAATTCTAAATTGTGAAAGCGCAAGCACTCCGAATCCCGCGCTCACGGCAAGGGCGTTGATCATAATGGCTTTTCCGCAGCCGATAAAAGTGCGGCGAAGAAAGTCTGGTTCCCCTGACTGGTACTCATGCTTAAAAAACTCGATAAAGTGGATTGTGTAATCAATGCCGATGCCGACGGCAAGGCTGGAAATCAGGGCTGTTCCAAGACTGAGTTTAATTCCCAAAAAACCCATCACCGCGAAATTGCAAAGAATAGCCAGTGCCACCGGAACTGAACCTATAACTCCCGCAATTAGGGAATTATTTGAAAGCGCCATGATAAGAAAAACAATAAACACGGAAATAAAAATTGATATAAGCTGGGAATTAAAAATTAAATCGGTAATCGCCATTTCATACGTTATGCCGCCGCCGATTATAACATTCACATTTTTGGGAAAGTTTACGGCCATATATTCTTTAATTATGTCGATAACGGCTTTTGAATCCCTGTTTCCTGTTGTGCGCATTTGTATCATTGTTCTGATCGCCGTAGGTTCAAGCGGGTCGTTGGAGTACCCGGAATCTTCATCCCCCGCTAGCAGAACAAGATAATTCGCTATCAGCCGCTGAAGCTCTTCATCCGTTTCTTTGCCGTAACGCCGTGGATTAGAGGGAATCTCATAATAAGCCATGCCGTCATAATTGGTAAGTCGTTTCAGTTCCTTTACCAAATCGCTTCCGCTCAAGCGGGGCGATTTTCCCGCGGCATTGTCCAAAAACCGTAAAATATCCGCTGTGTTGTATTGGCTTATATTAAAATTATTTTCCTGTCGTGATATTTCAGTATATTTAGTATCATCAGAACTAAAATCGTTAAAACCAAAACTGTCAAAACCAAAATCATCGCTATCATCAAACCCAAAACTGTCCCCCGCGTTATGCGACACTGTTTTTTGCAGCCCATCGGGGCTTTCACCTACGTTAAACACCTGATTAATACGCTTGATAATGTCAGTAAAACCGACTACTTTTCCCACATCCGAAACATTATTTGTAAGGTATGCGGAAAGATTATCTACAGCCTGCAACACGTCGGGGTGCAAAAGTTCTTCAGTAGTATCGGCAGTGATCACAAGATTTAAATCTTTTGAGCCGCCAAAATACTCGCGGATAAATCTGTCAGAGCGGCTAATGTCGGTTTCATTTTTAAAAAATTCGACTATCGCATTGTCAATTATAACTTTTGAAAGCCCGTACAGCGAAATGATCACAGCCAGCCCCGCAAGAGTAAGCACCAATTTTTTTCTCTCTGCAATACCGGTAAAAATTCCCGCGATATTATTGCTCAGACTGCCGTTATTATTTTGTTCCTTCTTTTTCTCCGGCAGGACCTGACCATTTTGAAAAGTAGTCGGGCGGAGCAGAAACATTGACGGAATAAACAGTACTGCTACAACAAAAGCGGCAATCACTCCGAAGGCGGCGCAATACCCGAATTCCCTCATCGGGACAATCGGCGTAAAACAGAACGAAATAAAACCCGCCATTGTAGTAAGCGCCGCAAGGAATACCGGCTTAATCAATTTTCTTACCAAATCCAAAACCAAAGTACGATGTTCTTCAAGAGGGGAACCTTCGCCCTTCGGGCTTGGTTGAGGTTCGATAGTCAGCGGTCTATTTCGAGTATCTTCCATATAATGTGTAACTATATGAATACCGTAAGCGCTGCCAACCGCTACCAAAATAACAGGCAGTATTGTTGTGATAACAGAAAGTTTTATCCCGAGCAGCGCCGCTATCCCTATAGCCCAGACAACCGCTATTATAACTGTTAAAAACGGCAATACTACAAAAGTAAATCGCCTGAACGAAAAAAACAGCATTGCCAACAGCACGATGACAACTAACGGTATCAGCAAAATGTTATCTGAAATCATGGATCTATTGATAATCGTGTTGATAATCGGCTGTCCTGTGAAGTACACTTCCGCTTCGCCTGCAAATATTTCTCCCGCTATCTTGCGGATTTTATCAACGCTGAGCGTTACTTCAGGGCGCGTAAAATCAGCGGTCAGGGCATCCAGCGTGATAAGAATCTGCGTTGCCGAAAGATCATCGGAAACGAGGGAACCGCGAAACAAATCCCATGATGCTATACGACGCATAAGTTCGGTAATTTCTTCATCAGTCCCTGAAAAATCTTCCGGCACCAAATCCGAAACGAGAATAGTGTCGCTATCGCCGGTTATATACTGCGTTGACATAATCGAATTGACGGATTTAATGTATTCGGTATTTTCAACTTTCTGCGAGAAATCCCGAATTCGCTCCAGAAAACTTTTTTCAAAAACAGTTCGGTAAGGGCGCTCAAGCCCGACCAGAATCATAACCTGCCCGCCGAAAGTTTCATCGATATACTCCGAGATAATTTTTGCCGGATTTTTATCGGGCAAGAAACGGATATTATTGTTATCCAATTCAGCGCGCGGAAGCTGGAGTCCTAAAAACACCGTGATAATCGTAATAATACCGACAATCAACGCCGGATGCTTAAAAAGTTTTTCCATACCTTGATTCATACTATTAAATAACCTACAATGTAAATATAAAGCTACATACAGTTTGATTAGATTTGAAGTGTATCCTACACAACGCTATGCTCCTGTTTGATACCCTACATTTTTAATTAAAATGTAGGGAGAAAATATGGAAAACAACACGGAAAAAAAAGAAAACCGCAAAATCCGTTATACAAAGATGGTAATACGCGAAAGTTTAATGGAACTTATGAAAGAAAAGTCGATTTTAAGCGTTTCCGTTAAGGATATATGCGACCTTGCCGACATAAGCCGCTCGACTTTTTATGATCACTATAAAGACCAATACGATTTATTAAAACAAATAGAAGATGAAACCCTCGCTTATTTTGAGGATATGCTGAACAGGTATAAAGATAAACAGACTAAAAAAGAGACAGGGCAAATGGTCGAAGAAATGCTTACCCACATTGCAAATAACGGCAACACCATTCACGTATTGTTAAGCGAAAATGGCGATCTTGATTTTCAAAAGAAATTGTTATACCACTTTGTTATGCACAATCAGATAACAAAATATTTTTCCGAAAAACAGCAAAACGATGAAACAATGCCCTATTATACCATTTTTCTCGTACAAGGCGCCATCGGTTTAATCCAACACTGGCTAAAAGACAACATGGCAATGCCGATTCCCCAGTTAGCCAAAATGCTGATGAAATGGACAGATCATCTGATTAAGTTTTGATATTTATTCGATAAGAGTTCACACGAAGATCACGAAGGAACAAAGATCACAAAGGAGGATTAGAGGTTTTTGTCCGTTATTTTATCGTAAAATCCATGTATACCTGAGTCATCCCAAATATCAGCCGCTCTTTTCATCAATTCATCTTTATCAATCCCCCAGTTTTTGCCAAAGTGGGACAAGAGCGAATCCGAGAGCGCCATAAATTTCTCAAAAACCAATCCGCTTTCCAAAGCCAGCAGGCCGCGATTCACAAGCCGCTCCCAAAAAGCGGCAAAGTTTTTTACTCGTTGTAAATCTACTTTGGAAATTGACGAAGTTTCTTCTATTTCATAAGGCGGCTTGCAATTGTAACGCATACCAAATGTTTCATTGTGGCGCGAAATTGGCGCCCCGGGAAGCTGTTTTAAAATACCAAGTTGAATTTCCACTCGTGAATTTTTTGCTTCCCGCTTTTTAACCGCATCGCCGTCTTCGCATACCGCCTGCCAAAGACTATCAAATCCCCTTCCAAAAGACTGTAGGTCTTCTCCCGGCAATCCGGCAATTAGGTCAGCGTGAATAATAGCGTTAGTATTTTTCCGCAAAAAGCGAAGCGTTTCCAGTTCTTTTTCAGGATTAATAGATTTGTTCCGCCACCCGGGGCGGCGAATCCGCGCGGAAACTTCGGGATTTAATGTTTGAACGCCAATTTCCAAACGGAGTGAATCCGGCGGAAACCGCGCAAGTATTTCACATAACTCCCGAGGAAAAAGCGAAGGAACCATCTCAAAGTGAACGACAAAAGGAGCAAATCCCGCTCTCTTACGCTCCTCCAGTTTTTGAAGAAAAAACTCACAAATTCTTAAAGCGCGTTTGATATTAGCGTTAAAAGTCCTATCCAAAAATTTGAATGTCCTCACCCCGCGATTAACAAGCGTATTCATATCAGCTAAAAACTGCTCAAGCGGGAATTCCCTAACCGCGCCCCCACGCTCTTCCGATTTTACCGCACTAAGACAAAACTCACACTCAAACGGGCACCCCCTACTTGATTCCACATATATCAATTTTTGCGCAATATCTTCTTCCGTATAGAGATGATAGCCTGTTTTTATCTCCGCTAAATCATCTTGCACATTGAAAATGAATTCTTTGGTGCGTGTGCGCAAAGCCCTGCCGGCTCCGGATGGCTGGCATTGATTGACGCACGCTTTGGCGTGGCCGTTTTGGAAATTCAGCCATATGTCGCCGACAGAGCTTTGCGCACCCGCACCAATCATTTTATTTTCATTTTGGAAGATGTTTTTTTGAGAAGGGAAAAGAGACTCTCGGATAGTGGATAGTTTATTGCAATTTAAAAAAAAATCACATAGCGTACAAAATGCTTTTTCTCCCTCTCCCCGAATAACATAATCCGCATACTTAAAAATATCCGCGTCATCTGGTAAATATGAAACCTCAGGCCCTCCAAGGACGACAATGGGTCTAGTTGCCCATTGCTTTTCCAGAGCTTCAAGCAGTTCTATCGTAGCAATATGATTCCAAATTGAGACTGAGACGCCTAAAATGCGCGGAGCAGCGACAAGCAGGGGAGCTGTCTTTTCACATAACGGTTGCCGCAAAGCAAACTCGATTATTTCACATTGGGTTTCAAGAGAACCAAGGTTGGCTTTTAAGAGGCGCAGCGCGAGAGAGGGGTGTGTCCATTTGGCGTTAATTGTCGTAAGAACAATAGCGCTCAATTAACAAAGAGTCCCACGGTGCCGGTTTTCCATTCTTCGCAGGCTTCCATTACAAGTTTTTCAACGTCGAGCCAGTTTTCGGCACGGGGGCCGGGAAGTCCTCGGTTGGTGGAATTGCTGAATACTATTGTTTTACATTCTTGTTTGCGCAGACTAATTATGTTTTCGGGAGTGTCGTCAATATAAACGTGCGCGCCGACCGCGCCTTTGTCGTTCATAAAGCAGATGTCCCAGTAGGGAATGTCGTAGCTATCTAGCCAATCTATTGTTTGTTTAATTGTTGTAGCGTGAGAATATTTTAAAAAAAGCCGGTGTGTGATAATACGAATTCTTATGCCTTTACTGGATAATTTGCGCAGAATGGCGGAAGCGTGCCTGATAGGTTCCATTTTGCCGAAAATATTTCGTTGCGTTACGGCGAATCTGTGCAATCTGTCGTAGCCGCCAAATTCATCGATGCCCCATTCTTTAAGACCGTAAGAAACTTCATTTGTAAGAGATTCAATCGGTTTGTTCAGCCATTCGGCGGCTATTTTTCTCATCTCGCCGTAAAAATCGCCGACAACTCCGTCAAGATCAACGCCAAAAATAAAACTGCTGTCATCCATAATTTAAACATCCTTGGAAATTAATATTACTATGCTTCTGGCTTTAACAGAATAAGAACGCTGGGAAGAAAGAGGTTCTTCACTTCCGGGCAAAAGAATATCATTGGGAGTTGACAATCCCGTATCGACGGCGCGGCACCATTTTTTCTTTGGCGGCGGATCGGCAACTGTAAAATTTTTTGGGTCTGAATCCGCGTTAAGCATAATGTAAAAATCATTATCATCCGTATCAGCTAACGTATCCGCTTTAGTTCCATTCAGGCGTAAAGCCAGATAATAACCGATCTTTTCCCAGTCGATAGAAGTCCCGCTCTCATTGAACCATGTAATATCGGGAATTGCGTTATACGCGCCGCCCCTGCCGGTGTAAAATTCAGGGCGCATAAAACCATGATGCCTAAGGCGAAAAGCTATCATTTCTTTGACAAAACGGTACAAACCGGCATTTTTTTCAAGTAGCGACCAGTCATACCATGAAGTTTCGTTATCTTGACAATAAGCGTTATTATTACCATTTTGGGTGCGGCCAAATTCATCACCGCCAAGAATCATCGGCGTGCCAAGCGAAACCATCAAAGTGGCGAAAAAATTCTTTAATTGCCGCTCTCGAAGCGTTCTGATAATCGGATCGTTAGTCGTTCCTTCAATACCGTAATTATAACTAAAATTAGCGTTACTGCCGTCGCAGTTATTCTCTCCGTTATCTTCGTTGTGCTTGCCGTTATACGAAACTAAATCATTTATTGTAAAACCATCGTGGCTTGTAATAAAATTGATTGAGTGGAAAGGCTTTCGCCCGTCGCGCAGATACAGATCGGAACTGCCGGCTATACGAGTAGCCAGAAACCGCGTTTCTTTCGGATCGCCTCTCCAGTATCTGCGCACGTCATCGCGGAATTTATCGTTCCATTCCGCCCAGCGTCCTCCGGGAAACCATCCCACCTGATAAGCGCCGCCCGCGTCCCACGCCTCCGCGATAATTTTTGTCGAATTTAAAACAGGGTCTTCGGCTATTTGTTCAAGAGTCGGCGGATTTTCCATTATACGCCCAGATTGATCACGCCCAAGAATCGAGCCCAAATCAAAACGAAAACCGTCAACATGCATTTCCATAACCCAATAACGAAGACAGTCCATAATGAACGTCCTCACCACAGGATGATTACAGTTCATCGTATTGCCGCAACCTGAATAATTTTGGTAGTAACGCTTGTTTTCGTTTAACATATAATAGACTGAATTATCAAGTCCCCTGAAAGAAAAAGTCGGTCCTTCTTCATTGCCTTCGGCAGTGTGGTTAAAAACAATGTCAAGAATAACCTCTAATCCCGCCTTATGCATTTCACGCACCATCTCTTTAAATTCATTAACCTGCCCGCCCGGATTTTTATTCGAAGCATAAGAGCCTTTTGGCGCAAAAAACGCCACTGTAGAATACCCCCAGTAATTAGTCAATTTTTTTCCCGTGCGCGTATGATGGTGGATAATTTCATTTTCGTTAAATTCCTGGACAGGTAAAAATTCAACGCTTGTTATTCCCAAATCTTTTAAGAACGGAATTTTTTCGATAACTCCGCGATATGTTCCAGGATGTTCCACTCCCGAATTGGGATGGGCGGTAAGCCCCTTCACATGAGTTTCATAAATTACGCTGAACCTAAGCGGATAATTTAGCGGCATATCGCCCTGCCAATCAAAATTATCATCAACTACGATACAGCGCGGCTGATGCGCGATATCATCGTCATAAGAATAGGTAAGATCGCGTCCCGGTTTTTCCGTATCGTAACCGGCGCATTTTCCGTAATCCCATTCGCTAATATCAGTCAGAGCTTTAGCGTAAGGATCGAGTAATGTTTTATGAGGATTAAACCGCAACCCCTTTTCCGGAAAATACTGACCATCGGCGCGGTACAGATAACAAGTTCCCGCCTGCAATCCTCTGATAAAACAATGCCAGATATTTCCGGTCTTATGCGTCTTTTTATCAAGAGGGATTTCCAATCGTGGGCTATTTTTTTCCGCAGACTCAAAAATGATAAGCGTAACAGCAGTGGCATTCCTTGAAAAAATAGCGAAATTAACGCCCCCATGCGCCAACGACGCCCCAAGCGGCAACGCTTTCCCTGTCTCCACCGTAAGATTTATAAGAGTCATAAGTAAATCATAACACAAAAATAGTTGTAAAACTATAGCTATTTATCACATCTTCCCTATTCTTCATGCTCTTTTACCCTCTTTCTTTACCACTTACTAGGAAAATACTCGCTTTTTGGTACGGTAATGGTAAATGTATCTCCGAATGGCGAATATCTTTTCATTGTTGTTGAAAACCATGCCCGCAACAGCGCCAATAAACGTCCGTGTTTAGAACAAATGGCATTTAACGCTTGTTATTTAAAATTGCGGTAATTTCATTTATATACGCATGGATGGGCTTGTTGTCAACCCCCACGATTGTTACATTGCATTTGTCTAGTGGCAGCAATATTTTGTGCGCTGAGCTTGAGGAAACCGCCTCCGCCATTTTGGGGCTTATTTCCCCATGCATTGCGTTAGCGAAAACTATGCCGGTTACGCCGATAATAATGTCGGCTTTTGTACAGTTAAAAACTACGGCGTTTTCGCCTGTCGCGCCGTAATCCGCTCCCGCTTTAAGCATTGCCGATGTAGCGATTGAATTTGTCCCTACCGCCGTAATTACAGTATCGGCGGATTCACTTTTAATATGCTCAATTATGGATTTGCCAATGCCGCCGCCCATGCCGTCTATTATCAGTATATTCATGTGATTACTCCCCGCATAAACAGTATACCATATTAATACCAAGGATTCTCACAAAGGGGGAAAAGGAGGTTTTTGTCCGTAATCCTATATCAATGAAGCAAAATCTTTTTCTGTTTTAACTATTAAATCTTTTTTTTCGATAAATTCATGCCTTATCAATTTATTCAAATCATTGTCGTCTTCATATATAAATCCTATACGAATAGAACCAGAATTCATTTTAAGCCGAATCATGAATCTGAAATTTATAATAATTAGAGGTATTCCACCTTCTTTTAAAGAAATATTTAAAGGCTGTTTACATGCCCGTTTTTTACATCTAATACAATTAGAAGGATCATTGTTACATTCATCATGAGTTTTCGGAGAAGGGCAATCCAATGTAGAAAAATCCTTGTTAAAAGATAAATTACTATTCTTCTTTAATGCATTTAGAATAGATTCAGCTGTATATATCATTATGCCGCATCTGCTTCCTTAAAGTAAGTTTTATCTACAATTAAGTCTTTCGCTAATTTACGGATTTCACCCGCAAGGTTAATGCGAGTTTCTTTTAAATTTTCACTCAATACTTGTTTTTCCAATTCTTTTACACGATCTTCCAAAGATTTAAGCCTCTCTAACAAAGAAATGATATTATCAGTTGTTTTTCCGCTTATTGATAATTGGATTTGAGCTTCATGATATGCATCCCAAAGTTCACTTGACCATTCATCTGATTTAAGTAACATCTTTAAATTTTCCCATGCATCATTAAGAGAGAGGTTTTTAAAATTCTGGCATAAAAAATAGTATACATTTTCAACCATATCTTCTTCAGCCTCTTCTGCTGTTTCACCATAACCATCAATACGCAGATGAATACAGGTAGATATAAATAAATTTTCAGATTTTTTTATATCTAAAAATGAGAGTAATTGAATTTCTTGGTTTAACTCTTTTGTTTTTGGAATTTTAACTTTACCAATACCAACAATACTGCCGCGAGTAATACTAATTGTTTTACTCATCGTCGTTGGCTCTATGAGGCTAATTTCATCTTTTATTTCAATCCTGCGTTTTTTTATGCATTCTACGCTTACCTTAAATGCTTTAGCAATTTCAGTATCTGTATGATTTTTCCATAAAATAAATCGATCGGTAGGAACGAGCAGATTTACAGCAAAATAGTCGGCTATTTCTTCTCCAATCGCTAATTCCATTTCCTCATGAATTGCTAATTTTATTCCCCTGGAAATATTATCATTCTTAGCTTCATTCTTAATTATAAATTGTGATTTTAAAGAATCCCATTGCTTGTCAATTGTTCTGGAGAAAATAGGACTATTTTTACTATCACCTTCCATTAAAAAGTGGGCAATTTCGTGGGCAATTGAAAACCGTTGTTCCTCTTTGCTGTCGCTACTATTTAGTAGTATGACACCGTCTCTGAAAAGGAAAGAATGTTTGTTTTTAAGAAATTCTGGTGAAATATATAAAATATTATTAATACCAATATCTCTTGCAATGGCTTCGATATCGACAAAAGGGTTTTCTGCATAATTCACATTTTCATTATTCGGAAGTAGCCGATTAACCTTTGCCCTAATATCCGGATAAATTGAATAAAATCCAGATATAAATTCTCGAATATTTTTACAATTGTGTAATTCGGAATTTATCATAAACACTCCTAACTAAAGTTATTATTCTTAATAAAAATAAATTTATATTACGATCTTTAAATAATTATATATCCTATAGAAAAATTGTCAATATGAATTTTAAGCTTTTTTGTATATATTTAATTAATTACCAGTTTTCTATAGGTAAAACCCCCTATGTGCTTCTTCCTTAATAAGCTTCTCTTCCTAATTAAGAAGCACCTATTCAGTTACATCAGACAACAAATCCGTAGCTTCAGTAAAATTAAACTCCTCAAAAGCCAAGGCGGCATTTTTCAATAAAGCGTTGTTTTGCTCGCCGAAATTTTTCAATACTTTCCAGCGGATCGAGAATGAAAAGAACCGCACAATAGTCGGAACTGGTTTGGGGCTTTCAATCAGCAAGACTGTTGTTGAAATGATGGGCGGACAAATAAT
>NZ_BDHF01000010.1:0-40130 GCF_054786115.1 Treponema sp. R80B11-R83G3
ATTTTAACCGCCGCCGAATGAGCGTAGCGGTAGAAGACAAAACTGGGCAGATTGAGCTTATCACTAAGGGCGCAATCGAAGAAATGCTGGCAATCTCGACACAAGCCGAGAAAGGCGATGACACATCCCCGTTATGTGACGATATGCGCAAAAAGATAATCGACATGTGCTATGATCTTAATGAAAAGGGAATGAGGGTATTGGGACTCGCGCGCAAACCTCTCAATACCAACAGCGCGGCTCTTTCTGTCGCGGATGAAAACGACATGATCTTTGTCGGTTATCTTGCCTTCCTTGATCCTCCCAAAGACAGCGCCAGAGCCGCAATCAAAGCCCTTAACGAATTTGGCGTTAGGGTGAAAGTGCTTACAGGCGACAATGACGCGGTAACGGTAACGGTATGCAAAAATGTCGGCTTGGATATACAACATATTTTGTTAGGCTCGCAGATTGAAGCAATGAGCGATGAAGCACTGGCAAAAGCGGTGGAAGAAACCGATATTTTCGCAAAACTTTCACCTAACCAAAAAGCCCGAATTGTAACCACTTTGCGAAAAAACAAGCATACAGTCGGCTTTATGGGGGACGGAATAAATGACGCTACGGCAATGAAAGCGGCTGATGTCGGCATATCGGTAGACACTGCGGTGGATATTGCGAAAGAATCAGCTAACATCATTCTTTTGGAAAAAGACTTGATGGTGTTGCAAGAAGGCGTAGTAGAAGGCAGAAAAACTTACGCCAACACAATCAAGTATATTAAAATGACAGCAAGCTCCAACTTCGGCAATATGTTCTCCGTTTTGGCGGCTTCGGCCTTTTTGCCGTTCCTGCCCATGCTGCCTATTCAAATACTTGTTCTCAATTTAATATACGATATTTCCTGCATTGCAATCCCTTGGGACAATGTTGATATAGAGTTTTTGCGCAGACCGCGAAAATGGGACGCGACAAGCATAAGCCATTTTATGTTATGGATAGGTCCGACAAGTTCCGTATTTGACATAACTACATATCTTTTAATGTTCTTCTATATATGTCCCTTTGTTACCGGAGGCCCTTGGGCGTCATTAGACTCTGATGCGCAAGTTTTATTTATGGCTCTTTTTCATACAGGCTGGTTTGTAGAATCGCTATGGTCGCAGACTTTGGTTATTCACATGATCCGTACTCCAAAGATTCCGTTCCTCCACAGCCGCGCTTCATGGCAACTTGGATTGCTTACAACATTGGGTATTGCCGTTGGGACAATTATTCCTTACACATGGCTTGGAAAGCAATTGGACATGACCCGTCTGCCTTTTATGTACTTCCCCTGGCTGATTTGCACTATCCTTGCGTATATGGTATTGGCTACTGTGATGAAAAAAATCTTTGTGTGGATTTATGGGGAATTACTGTAGTTATCGCACCATCAACTTTCCAATAGAGAAGTACAAGCAGGACAGCGCGTAGCTTTAATATCTATTTCGCTAAAGCAATATGCGCACTTCTTTTTCACCGGCACGGGAGTTTTTGGTTTTTCCTGACCGATAGTCAGGATTTTATTCATTATCCTGACAATCAGAAAAACCACAAAAGCCATAATAAAGAAATTTATAACACTGGTAATGAAAGCTCCGTATTTGAGAGTTATACCCAACACATTCAGTTTTAGGGAATCGAAATTTTGCCTTGTCAATAAACCGATAATTGGCGAAAGAATATTCTCTGTCAGGGAACTAACCACGCCTTGAAAAGCGGCGCCGATAATTACGCCAACTGCCAGATTCAGCACATTCCCCTTAAGGGCGAAATCTTTAAAGTCGTTCAAAAACTTTTTCATGCTTTTGTATCTCCTTGATCAAGAATGCTTAATAAAATATAGCAATTTAAAATTTGAAGTGTTTGGAGAAAAATAATATATAACGATTTATTTTATGGTTATTAATCCCCCCGCATCCACACTACGCTTTTGATTCAACTTGTCAAAAAATAAATAAAGATTTAATGTATTAAAAATCGTATTATATAGAAGAACAGGAACTCAAGGAGGTTTTAAGTAAAAATATCAAGTTTTTCCGCTCCCAGAAGCAGTTATCACGGGCTGATTTAGCTGATAAAACCGATATTTCTATGACATTTTTTCTAAAAAGTACCTTACATTAATTCATAATTTCTGTTATAATATAAGAAAGGCGGTTGTTATTTATGGCTCTTTATTCAGTAAAATATCAAGTAATAAATCAAAATACAAAATTACTATCTGGCGCCAGCGGGACTATTATTTCAGCATCAAGTGTTTCTAAAGCAAAGTATATTTTCAAATGCAGTCATGTCGATAATACAAAAATTAAATACAAAATTATTTCCGTCATAGAAAAATAGGAAGTGCTATGCGCACGCTGTGTGCGCAAAATTGGAAAAACTGCACCACCGGGCGTATGCTGTTGCCTGACTTTTCATAGTTGGATTGATCCTGTATTATAAATGCGGTGAAACAAATTTTTTTGGATAAACACGGAAAAAAGTTTTTTTCTCATTTATCATTATCAGGCAAAACTCTGTTACAACGGCTGGTTATTACCCTGCAATTATTTGGTGAAAACAGTCTGGGAAACCATGCCTCCGCCTGCGCTTACGGTTTTCTGCTTTCAGCCGCTCCGGTACTGATGCTGCTGTCATTTATTCTTTTTTCCGCATTTCACTCATTGATAGGCGGCGCCAATAATGCGCGGGGAGAAGCGGTTCTGACGCAGTTAGTGTCAAATGTTCCCTTCTTAAACGGCGTGCTGGATGAAACATGGCTTGCAAAAGAATTGTCCTCCATTGCTGAAAGCGGTATGCGGCTTCGCGGAATAGCCGGCCTAGTTTCGGCAATTGGAATTTTCTGGGCAGGAAGAATTTTTATCCTTTCCTTACAGCGGGGTTTAAAAGTTATTTTTACAGGTACGCAAAAAAGGAATCCCATAGTTGAATTGCTAATTGTCCTTATTGTGGAATTGTCCGTAATAATTGGCGCAATACTGATGATTTTTTTCTCCGCGACAGCCCGTAAAATTTATGAGTTTTTCAGCCTTTTTACCGACACGGCTTTTTTTTCTAAAATACAGTCCTTTATTAATATTTGGGGGGTTTCGTTTTTTCTTCTGTTTTTTATTTTTTATTTTGTCTGCCGTTTCATTATTGCCAACGGCCCCAGCCGTATTTCCGCCTTTTGGGGAAGTTTATGTTTTGCCTTTTCCTATACCGTTTTTTCCCGAATTATGACCATGTTCCTTAATCAGACCAAATATAATTTTCTTTACGGGGCGCTGGGCAGTCTTATCTTTTTACTGGTGAACGTGTTTTTCTTTTTTATGTTTTTCTTCTCTTGCGCCCAACTGACAAAGGTGCTTGATTCTTTTGACGCTCTTCTTTTTTTACGGTTCCGTCAAGCCAGAATGAATGTCGACCGTCCCGGGTTTGAGCATTTATTGTTTCTTTCAGAAAAAGGTAAATTGCAAAAATATTTGCATACGTATCCTAAAAACGCGGTTATTTTTTTTAAAGGCGATGAGGGAAACGATATTTTTTATTTGCTTGAAGGCGAGGTAAACATTTTTGTATCGGATGAAAATTCCGGTGAAAAACCTGCCACCCTGCAACAAGGAGCTTTTTTCGGAGAAATGGGACACCTTCTCTCCGAAAACCGCACCGCGACCGCCAAGGCAAAAACCGCAGTTACGGCGTTTGTTTTACCGCCCCCTTTGTTTGATGAAATGTTAAAATACGATATTTCTATGGACAGAACGCTCATGGAGCTTATGTCTCAGCGGTTAAAAACAAGGAACGAACAGTTTGACGCGTTGGTTAAGCAATAGAGAATATGTCAAATAGTGAATAGATATGCCCGTAGTATCCTATTTTTTGTGTAAATGAAAATACTCAACTCCGTTATGGCCTCTTTTAATACCTTGATGGGAGCGATGAAAAAGCGAACGGTAATTTTTTCGCATTACATCATCAGAGTTTTCTAATTTTATCATGTATATGTTGTAATTTCCGTCTTTTGGTGTAAAGTACACTGCTAGCCAATCTACTCCATTTGCAAGGAGCTTTGCTACGCAATTTCCTTCTTTATTATCTTCATCGAGTTTGTAATTATTTCCGGCTTTTATATCATCTAAAATCTGATTAAATATTGTCGTCCAGTCTTCACACCAACGTGAACCTAAATCATGAAAGTTAAAAAATGCGGCTGCTGACGGCTTGTTGATATTCTTCTTTTTTACCAGACTTGATATAAGCTTTTCGAACTTTCTATTGTCCATAAAAAAAATTGCCCCCAAAAGATGAAATTAAATATACGCTATTGGGCAACCTTTTCCAAGTTAATACCTGATGATAGATTTTTGGGTCTCATTATATTAAGTTCATTTACTACTTCTGTTCTTCTTTTTTGGATGCATGCTTCGACTGTTTTAAACGCCTTAGCTATTTCCTGATCTGACTTATCTTCCCATAAAATGAAACGTTCTGTAGGGACAAGTAAATTAGCGGCAAAATAATCAGCTATTTCATCTTCAATAATATCTGATGTATCTTTTCTAAGCGCATCATTAATAAATTCTTTAAAATTAAAATTAAAATTAACATTAGTATGTCTTAAATGAGTACCACCACTGAAAAAAGCTATATAATCTTTTTGTATTTCTTTATTATCACGAGCCGCAAAATCAGCTTGAATTGTTTTAAGGCTGTTAATATTTGGTTTTTCTTCAAGTTGTTTAGTCCAAATATTTTTCTTCTCAGCAATTTTAGCCATATTATTGTCTTGCTCTCTCCAAAAAATATAATGAAAAATTTCATGTGCAATTGAAAAAAGTTTTTCTTCAATTTTATCTTTTTTATTAATAAAGATTATCGCCTCTTTATAAACAATAAAGGCATGTTTAGAGATAAGTGCACTTGGAATATTTTTTTTATCAATATATTTTCTCAATATATTAACGCAATTATCAAATGGAAGTGATATTATCTTAAGCCCCAATTTTTTTGCTATATGTTCAATTTTTACTAATGGATTTCTTGTATAGTTAGTCTTAGCGTAATTATCCTTAATGAGTAATTCATTTACATGCCATTTAATATCAGGAAAAATTGAATAGAAATCAGACAATAAATCTCTTATTTCTCTTGTTTCTCTAAATTTCTCGAGAGCCTTTGGATAAGCTTTAAATGATGAAATAGCCGTACTATTCGTATCAGTCGTACTAGCCGTAGTCTCATAATGACCTTCATTCGCTTGAGATGAATTAATAACCGCAGACATTGCTTACACTTCTCCTAACTGTAATAACGGATTTCTCCCAAATCCATTATAAGCCTAGCCGGGAGGGTAAGCTTAAATTCCCACTTCATACGTGTTTAGAAACAATAACAATCTAGGAAACCTTTAAAACCCTTTAAGAAACCAATATCATTATGACTTATTTTTTTTTTAAAATCAAGTAGTATCTGCAAAAATTAACGAAAAAAATTTTTCCTTATCTTTTGCATTTTTCTTAATATATTACCTAAAACGTTAAAAATGACGAAATTCCGAATTTTTTTCTTAAATTATGACTAAATGTTGTTGCATAATTAATGGCTATTTACGGATTAACCCCCTTTTTTCCATATAGGTAAATTCCCCTATACATATAACAAAATATTACAAGAAATTTACAAAAATTATTGACAAATAATAGAAAAGCTATATATAATACTAAAGGATAACATTACTTGGAGCCGCAGTACTGGACGGCTTTTTCTACACACGCGGAATTCAGGTAAATAAGAAGAAGATGACGAACGGAATAATTCCGCCGTCTCAAAAAAAATGCGCGCGTTGCGCGTAACTTAATTTTCGTACCTGCTAAAGGACAGTCTTCCTAAAATAATTATATTGGAGGAAAAGATGAGAAAAGTACTTATTGGTTTTATGGCGATACTTACCGTATTTGCCATGATAAGTTGCGATAACGGAACAACGTCAAAACCGACCACGCCGGCAACAACCTATACCGTTACATTTGACAGCAACGGAGGCAGCTATGTAGCTCCCAAAACAGGGGTAGCGTCCGGCGCCAAAATAACCGCGCCGACGAATCCCACCAGATTAAGTAATGACGGCACAAAAAGTTATACTTTTGACGGATGGTTCAGAGACGGTGGAAGCGGAACGCAGTGGAACTTCGCAAGCGATACTGTTACCGGGAATATTACCCTAACCGCAAAGTGGACTGCTCCTGAGGGATTAGAGATGGTTACCGTTTATTTCCATACTAATGACGGCAGGGACCCCACCGAAAGAGAAGTAGAAGTAGGCAGTAAAATAACCGCGCCTACAGCTCCTGTTAGAGAGACTCATGACTTTGGCGGATGGTACAAGGAAGAAGCCTGCACAAACGCGTGGGATTTCAATACCGATACGGTTACCGAAAACACGAACCTGTATGCCAAATGGACGGTAAAACCGGATGCAGAGTGGTCTTACACCGTAACCTTTGACAAAAACACCACCGATGAAGGAAGCACCGCGCCAAATCCGGCTACCAGAACGGTTTCAAGCCCGAGTCAGACTGTAACAAGTTATCCGACAACGGAGCCGACACGGCCGGGATTCGTTTTCAGAGGCTACAATACAAAAGCAGACGGAACAGGCGAAATATTTAAAGCAGGTCCCGCAGGTACGCCCGGTCTTACTATTGTTGCTGGAGACATTACCGTATACGCCGTGTGGGTGCCAGGGTACGTTATTAAATTCAACAAAAACGCTTCCGATTCTCCCGATCCCAGCAGACCGGAAATATTTATTGAAGTTGAATATGCTGGCGAGGAAAAGACCTTAGCTGGTGAAGATATAGATTTGCCCACTATTACAGGAAGACCATACTATAATTTCTTGGGGTGGAATCTGTTAGCGACATTTGGAGATGATGATGATCCTGAAGAGACAGTGTTTACCGAAGACACCGAAATTACCGCTTCTGTTGAAGTGTATGCGATGTGGGAATTTATTGGCGGCACGCCGGAAGTAGTGGACGGCGTTCTTGTTCACAACAGGCCCTTGCTTGAAGTAAAAAGTGATGCCAACGGCTCCACGCTTAACGCGAACGGCTCTATAACCTTTACAAAGGCCGCAGGCGGCGCCAAATTCTTGTACTCGTTCCCTGATGAAGTTTTTGATACTGATGGCACTACTCTCTTATACGACTACTACAGGATAGATTATACATACACGAATACTACTTCGACGTGGCAAAATACCCAGATACATGTTTATGGAGGTAACGACGCCCAGTTTGTTACCGGCGGCAGGTTTGCAAGTTCCAACACTTATCTCCCATTTTCGAATCAGACATACTTAGTATATGAAACCGGATACAGTGAGGGCGGGTTCCAACTTACAGACTACCAAAATTCCGGTGTTGATGGTACCTTTACCGTTACAATTACATCCGTTAAATTCTATAAGGCGGCTAGGTATAAAGTATCATTTGATTACAATTATGAAGGTGCTACGACAATTGCGGATGTGGAAGATCTTTGGGCTAAAAACGCGGCAGCGGGATATCCCGGTTACGGCGTACCAGCGGCAAGCTGGCCGGCTACTCCGGACAGGTCCACCGAGGATACGCCCATGTTCTTAGTGGGATGGTTTAACGGCGATGCCAAGGTAAACCCTGGTGAACCCCAAACTGAAAGCATTGCTTTAGTGGCAAGGTGGACGGATACAATACCTCCCGGATTTGTCGACACTGTTACAATGGCCAATGGCGGTGTAGGCGTGGCCGCTTATGGGTTTGAAATTCCGAACGGTGTAACGTTGACAGATGCTAGCGGCGACCTCATCTATACCGGAATAAAATTTAAGGCAAAAGTATCTACACAAACGTCCGGTAGGTGGCGCGTATGGGGCATGTGGAGCAAGGATAAATGGGGGGATACTACTGTTGAGAATTATTGGCCGCAGACTAATGCGAATTCGCCTAACATGAATAATGGTAATATGCCACAAACTGGTTTTAATTTTGCTTCTGGTGATGGAGGTCTATTTGGAGACTCCGGTATTGGCGGATCAGCAACCTTTGCCCCTGCTGACGGTTGGAAAGAGTACACATTTACTTTCAATACTTCTGGTAATTATAATGTAAAGCCTATGTTTGCAGCTTGGGACGAACAAAATACCGGTGAAGACACCAATATCTTTATTCTTGGCATGGGCTTGATTGGTCCAGGCGGAGGGACTAGTCCTACAGTACCGGTCTCATACAAGGACATTTATCTTGTAGGCGGAACCGGTGTTGAGCCAATCGAAGTATTGGATCCGCGCTCCGATAAATTGTGGGGCGAAGCCGGAGCATCAGCCTTTATTAAAGTCTCTGGCACCGCTGCTGTAGTAACTAGAAACATTTCGTTCTACGAAGAGGATTAATCACCGCGTTTTATTGTAACAAAAGCCCGTCCCCGGCAACGGGGTCGGGTTTTTCAAGAGGTTTTTTTGGGGCTTCGTAAAGAAGCCCCTATTTTTAAGAGGAGTTTACATGACTAAGAAATTTTTTAAAAATATTGGAATAATTTTCATGGCTGTAATGTTCATTGGCGGTATTGCGTTAAGTTGTGATAACGGCACAACAACAGCGGCGAAAAGCGCGGAAAAGACCCTTACTGCCATCACTATCAAAGACAAAGAGCCGGATAAAATTCCTGACCCCATTTCCCAGGCGGATTTGACTGATAGCAATTTTTCCGATCCAAAGTATACGGGAACCGTCTATATGAACGATGAGGCGTCACTTGCAACCATAACAGTCACCGTTACAGTTTCAGCCAAAGCAACTGCCACATTTGGTTTGGCATCCGGTTTTGATGTGCCTTCTGAATATTCTGCAGATACTACCCTGCCTAGGGTTTCCTTAGGACAGGCGTTATATGTCAAGGTAACGGCAGAGAACGGAAGCGTCAATTATTACCGATTTAGCATACTTCTGCTGAGCGACAATGCCACCTTAAGAACTTTAGTAGTCGAAGGTGTAGATGCCGAACTTGGCAGTCCGGGAACCACATGGAATGCGCAGGGTATTACAAACGGCACGTTAGCCTTAAGCAACTCGCTTAAAACAGATGCCCATGTAGAGGGAACTCCCGGTTTTTCAAGGGCGACAGTTGAATACGCGCTTATGACAACCAGCGGCCAGCCGACAGGTTTTAGTGCAAATAGTACCTATACCTTTGCGGACGGCAATACGTTCTGGGTTAAGGTAACTGCGGAAAACGGACAGAGATTCAATTTCTACAAATTCAGCGTTCAAATTGGGCGTGACGCGACATTGAAAAGCTTAACTATCGGCGAATCCGCGGCGAGCAGACTTGGATCGTCTAAAACATCTTGGTCGACATTTACTGCAGCCCAACGCGGCGCCTGCCAGACAGACGAACTTATGCCGCCGGAAGGCTTCAGCATAACCATAGAGTCGACAGACAGTGAAGCTACGGTTACATGGGCAAGCATCGGAATGGATGAATATACCAGCAATACCCCGCCAACATTTGAGGCGCATACTGCAGGCGAATTATTTAATTTCCCACCCGACCAGTCGGACGTGGCTGTCAAGGTAGTATCGGCAAACACTAATGTTACCAGATACTACCGTATAAGGATTGTCACAAAAAGCTGGGCGCCCGTTTACAAAGGCACCCCGAGTCTTGTCGATCCCGATGACGAGAATAATAAACAATACATCGACCCGATTTGGGGCGATGAAGAGTGGCTGGATATAAGCCGCGTTAACACTGCGGAAGACTATGCCGGATGGTTCGCGACAGAAGCCGGACAGCATACAACGGCAAGGGCAAAGGCGCTCTGGGATGATGACGGACTCTGGGTGTACTGGGATGTAGACTTTAAGGATTATAATGACGGCGCGGACAAAGTGCGTACCGCCTCTCGCTCCGGCGCGGCTTCTACATATTCTCCGGGTACTGATGTTACAGTATCAAGTAATTCTGTCCCCAGCGATGCCCATACCCGCGATTCGGTGGAATTGTTCATTAACGAAAGATTCCAGTCCTACAAAGTCGGCAACTACGGCAACCAGTACCGCGTAGGCTTGCCCAATGCCACAGACGGCACGATATGGCTTTCCGGCGAAAAGGGTAACCCGCCCGATAACCCGTACTTCAATTCAATAACACAATTCCAGATTGATAAGAAGGTCAACGTGTGGATAAAGATGGACGGCGCTAAACAAACCGGTTATGTGGTCATCATGCGCGCCCAGTGGGTAAAAAAATACGCCGCAGCCGACATCAACACTGTTTTTGACGCGGACGGCAAAGTAATAGACGGCGCGAATGTCGGTCTTGAATTGCAGGTTAACGCGTGTTCTTCGGAAACAGTGCGCGACGGTATCCTTACATGGAACGGCGTTACCAGCCAGGCGTATACGCAAGTAAGAAGCTTCGGCATTATAACATTGAAAGTGGCAAAGCCCTAAGTAAATTTAAAGAATTTTTGACCCCCGGCATAGTCGGGGGTTTATTTCACTCTTAAGGAGAATAAAATATGAAAAAACAAAAATGGTTATTTGTGGCAATTCCATTGTTGGTACTGGCATTGCTCTTTACGGCATGTATCGGCGAAGATAACAGTACGAAAACCGATCCGGACAGCCCTGTAACAACAACAGCTACATCGGCATTGCCCGTTATCACCATACACCCCACCAGCGTCGATTACGTGGGTGCCAGTCCGGAAATTCAACCGTTGAGAGTAGCCGCCACTGTAAGCGACAGCGGAACAAAGACATATCAGTGGTTCTCAAACAATAGTTATTCAAATGCTAACGGCACTATCTTAGAAGGCAAGACAAGCGAAACCTTTACTCCGACAGAAGCGGGCATCTATTATGCGGTTGTTACCAATACTAAAGGAGAACTTACTCCAAATAAAAGCGCCAGCAACCCCGCGCGGATTAGGATTCTTGAAACTGCCCCTTCTGCTCCCACTGTTACCGTTACCGTTAACAGCACTAACCAGCAGTATGTCCGAGGCTTTGGCGGAATGTCAAACGCCTTTGGAATAAATCCCACAGGTGTTGCGCGTTATATAGAATTAAAAGACATAGACACCATGTTTCATCCTGATACCGGGCTTGGCTATAACATACTGCGTATCATAATCTGGCCAAATCCTCTGGAAGATGTTATAAGCGGTCAAGTTGAACCCCAAATGGGCAACCAAATTACTTATTTGGAAGTGGTCAAAAGGGTGAACAAGTACGGCGGCTATGTTCTTGCAAGCCCCTGGACTCCCCCTGCCGCATGGAAAGTTAACGCTTCGGAAGCGGGCACGTCCCCTTCATACCTTCTGCCCCAGTATTACGCGGATTATGCCCAATATCTTAAAACTTATGCCTCCGATATGAAACGCTACGGCGCCCCAATTTACACTCTTTCACTTCAGAACGAACCGTCATGGCCGGCCTCTTACGCCGGTTGCGAGTGGTCTTCTCAGCAGCAGTTGGATTTCTTTCTGAATAGAAATGTCGGCAAATTCATGGACAATGTGCCGGGCTACGGCGGCGGATTGCCGACTGAATCTGTATTGGTCATGAGCGGAGAGCCTCATCAGAATATTACATGGAACGACGCGGTTAAAAATAACGCCACGGCAAACGCCCTTGTTGACATTTACTCCTACCATATTTACGGAAGTATGAACGGCCCCTACCTTGACGTGCAGGCGGACACTTCCAGCGGCAGAAAAGAAGTCTGGATGACCGAGCATAACATCAACTCAGGCTCCGGTCTGGAAGCTCAGGACTACAGTTGGAACTACGTGTGGCTGTGCGCAGAAGAAATTGACCATGTTATCAGGGTTAACAGCACCAACGCCTTTGTGTGGTGGTACTTAAAACGCTACTACTCTATGGTCGGCGATAACGCCTACGGAACCGTCAACGGCGAAGTTCAGCCGCGCGGCTGGGTTATGTCCCACTGGGCAAAATATGCCACAGACACTGTGCGCATACCAGCTGTTGTTTCGGGCCATTCGGATGGCGGCAACGCTAACGACCAGACCGCTACCGGCAAAGGCTCGTCAACAGTTTTTGTAAAAGCCTCGGCATACCGCAGAAAAGCGTCACCGACCTCCTATTGGGAAAGACAGGTAAAGAAACAGGAAGATTCGATTAGCCTTGTAATATTCAATCAGAAAACATCAGGCGGCGTAGCAGCGGATATAAGGGTAAGCCTCCCTGCCGATTTCGGCGCGGCTAACTACGTCTATGGGATTATTTCCGACAACGACAGAAAACACGCGCCCCTTCTTGTTACTTTAACCAGTGACGGAACAGCGGCAGACTTCAACCTGCCTGCCAACAGCATAGTTTCATTAAAGTTCATTAAATAAATATAGGGAGTGGGGAGCAGTCCCCACTCCACACTCACCATTTAAGGAGAAATAAATGATAAAAAAAATATTTGCGGTCATTTTTATCGTATTGGGAACATTAGGCGTTGTGTACGCTCAAACGCTGGAAGTTTCCGGCGAGATGAAAACCGGTTTATTCTGGCAAAAAGTGGAAGCGCCCGGTCAGGAAGTCTATGAAAGGGCAAGAATACATAACAATGACGATGCCGGCTCCAACGAAGGGCGTTTCAGAATGAATATAGAAATGAAAAAAGACATCATTGGCATGAAAGTCCGTTTTGAACAAACAGCATGGTCAATGACCCAGCCAAACCAGTGGGCGTTTGCTTTTGCCTACGGCAATTTTTTTAACGAACAACTGCGCATAGTAATCGGCAGGCTTGGGGAATCCCCTTGGTCAGCCGGCGGCCCTGATATTTGGCAGGAATTGGACAATCAGCTAGGTATTAGAACGGAATATAAACCCGCTTTTATTCCCGGTCTTGATGTAGGTTTTGTATTGAACACTTGGCAGGAAGCAAATTACTATCCCGAAAAAAATACCCTTGTTGACATCTTAATGGAATCGGTGCTTGGCATAGCGTACACCAACGACTATTTCCACGCGCGTTTTTCATACCGTCTGGACGGAGAATCTGACGTTTATAACATGGAGAGCGAAGGCACCCAATTGATGTACCGCTTTGAGGAAAGGGCGCTTAGAAAAGTAGTTGACGGTCTTTCAATCTGGGTTAACGGCTGGTGGAAGGGTATTGGCACGGATGATGCGGACATCGTAAATTATCAGAACTGGTTCTACGCCCAATTGGCGCCGCCGGAATTTACCGCCCAGCTTCGCCTCGGTTACCATACCGGCGTTCAGCGTCAGGAACTTTGGACAAGACTTAGTTTTTATTACAATGTTTTAGATTGGTTAAGCGTGGGCGCCGCCGGCAGTTTCCGTATAGACTACGGTGACAGCGCCGTAAGGGACACTCCATACAAGCTCTGGAACATCGAGCCTCAGATAAGGCTAACCTTTGCCCCCAACACGTATATCGCTTTTGTTTATTCATTTGAGAACGAACCTATCTCCGCAGATAAAGATAAACAAACGCAATTTTTCAATCTTAGAACGGTATTCACCTTCTAAAAAAAAATGAAAAAAGGTGACTGACACCGAGTGAAAATGGAAAATGGTGTCAGTCACCAAAATAAGGGATAAAACTATGAAAAAAAGAATTATTTTTAGTATGGTGCTTGTCGCCCTTGTGTTGTTGGCGGTTAACTGTTCTTCCAACTCCGATGAATCTCCCTCTCCACCTCCCACTCCGGAAAACATCACGGTCTCATTTAACGGTGGCTACTCAGGCGCTCAATCTATTCCTTCAATCACCGTTACCAGCGGCACTTCCGCCGGCGCAAAATGGCCGTCCGACCCCTTACGTTTAGGCTATTCCTTTGACGGCTGGTTTAACGGCGCTACTAAATACACGTCTGCGTCCGTCATCACTGGGAATAATTTTACTGTAACGGCTCAATGGTCTGTGGAAGTCCCCAAAATAGAGGATCAGCCTTCCGCCGAAAACCTCGCCTCTCTTTTTTCAACAGCGGACGGTTTCCCCGCCAATCTTTCCAATTCATGGAAAGTCTGGGGGCACCGCAACGCATTAATTACTCAGGGCTTCGGCGCAGACCCCACCGCAATGGCGTACAACGACCGCCTCTATGTGTTTGCCAGCAATGACAGCCTAATGTACAACGAGGCGGGGCAGGTAATACAAATGACTTACGCAGACGGGATTCAAGGTGTTCGCGCCATATCATCTTCGGATTTGTCAAACTGGACGGATCACGGGTTAATTAACGTAGGCAATATTCCCACTTCGACAAACCCGCTCTATCCAATGGTACCTCCCGTAACCAGTTTTGAAACCAGATCATGGGCGCCTTGCGCAACATGGAAAACAATCGGCGGAAAGCCTAAGTTCTTTCTCTACTTTGCCAACAGCGGCAACGGCATAGGCGTAATTTCCGCAGACAGCCCGACAGGCCCCTGGAAATCTCCCCTGCCCAAACTGCTCATCGACCGCCAAACCGAAAACTGCGCTAATGTTGAATACCTCTTCGACCCGGGCGTAACGGTGGATGAAAACGGTCAGGGCATCATGGTCTTTGGCGGCGGCGGCTCTGGAGAAGACCCGGGAAACGCCCGCCGCGTCCGTCTCAGCGCCGACATGATCAGTCTTGCCGGTATTCCCGAAACTTGGGTTGTCCCTTTTCTATTTGAAGCCAGCGACATCACGTATATGAACGACCGCTATTATTACTCTTATGTTACCAACAGCGTCTCAAGCAAATATAATTTGCAGAACACCCAAATCGCCTACATGACAGCCACTGAACCTTTTGGCGTGTACAGCAACCCCATAGGAATACTGAACTCGCCCTCAAGCCAACTTGGCTCCGGCGACCAGAACAACCACCACTGCATTTTCCAATTCAGGGACAAAACTTACATTGTGTACCACGCCTCTAAAGTGGCGCAAGCGATGGGCTTTAACATGAGGTTCCGCAGTTCGTTCATGGACAGGGTTACCGTAAACGCCTCCACAGGCGCTCTCTCGCCCGTAACCATGACCAGAAAAGGCGTTGATCAAGACGGCTATTTAAACCCCTACATCCCCAACGAAGCAGAGACAATAGGCATACAAGGCGGCATCTTCACCCGCCCCGACTCCGGCGCCAGCAACGGAATGTTAGTAACAGCCATTGACTCCGGCGACTGGGTAGCCCTCTACGGCGTAGACTTCGGCAATGTAGGAGCAAACAAACTCCTAGTCCGCGTCCGCACTCCCGACACTCCCGCTGATTATGTAGGCGCGATAGAGTTACGCATTGACCCCATAGGAGACGGAGTAACCTCGGACACCGGCAATCTGGACGGCACAAATACCGCTCGCATTAAAAACGGCACCGTAGTAGGCCGCGTTCAAATAAAAGCCAAACCCGGCGAATCCGGCAAATACACATCGGTAACAGTTGACTTAGACCAGCCCATAACCGGCGTTCACAACTTGGTTTTCGTTTTCTACAGCAGTCTAGGCGCAAATCCCATAACGACCACAAACATGAAAGCAAGCCACCACAAAAATGGCTTCGAATTTGACCAATGGCAATTTTTGCCGTAAAAAGGAATTAACGCCTATGGTGACAGTCACCAATTTAAAAAGGTGACTGTCACTAATTTAATTATTCTGTCTTGTGTAGTTACTCAAAAGTATATCCAATTTGGTTTTTATCTCTATAAGCAGATCGTGATCCGCTTTATGTTCACTTTCGATAACGCCAAGGCGTATTTCAAGTGTTCTTTGTTTTGCAACAGAAACACCCCAAGCGATGGCGATGCTTCCAACAAGAGTAACTAAAGCTAAAACAACTTGTATATCCATATTTTACCTCTTGTTTTATATTCTATATTAACTTTTTAGTTTGTCAATGGTGATAATGGGATAATGGCGGATAATGGTGACTGTCACCACAGGAATCGTAAAAAGGTGACTGTCACCAAATAAACCAAATAAAAGTCAAATCCATGTTAAAATAAACCAACCATGTCCAGAACATCCGTCTGTACAGCCTTAGTCCTCAGAAACCGCCCGTCAGGAGAGTCCAACAGCGAAGTAACTCTCCTTGCTGCGGAAGAGGGCGTTATAAAAGCCACCGTATTTGGCGGCCCCAAAAGCAAACTTCGCGCACATTCAGCGCCGTACAACTCCGGTCAAGTTTGGATATACCGCGACAAATCAAAAGACTACGCTAAAATCACAGATTTTGATGTTCATTCATGGCGTGCAGGTTTAAGGGAACTCTACGAAAGAACGATGACCGCCGCCGCCATAGCTGAAACAATCCTCTCCTCTCACGGCGGCGGCGGCGAATGGCAAACCGCGTTAACCCTTGCAACAGAAACCCTAGATACGCTAGAAACCGCCAATGAAGAATTATGCCAAAGGCTACTGATTCATTTCCTATGGCGCTGGTCAGGCTTTTTAGGAATACAGCCCCACCTAGAAACCTGCGCCGCTTGCGGCAAAGACGCAAATTGCAACATTGCAAAAAACAGCAACGCCAACAATAAAATCGCGGGCAACAGCGCAACCAACAGCGTAGCAAGCAACAGCGGCACAGACGGTAACACACTTTGGTACAGCGCCCGCGAAGACGCAATTTTTTGCTCTAGTTGCGTTGCCGCAAATAGCGCCGTCACAAACTGCGCCGCAAAACAACAAAACCTCTTACAACTCAACCCCGGCAGCCGCAGATGGCTTTCCGCCGTAAGCGCGTTAGAGGCGGCGCGGATACACCGTTACTCGATGGACAAAAAATCTTTTAATGAAGCCAAATCATTAGTGACCGCCGTATTATCAAGCGCCATAGGGAAAAGGTTGAACAGTTGGGATTGGTGAGGGAAATAATATATCCTAACAGAATTAACTACAAACTCTTTATTTGCTCTTCGGTTAGCTCGAGGTATTCAACTATTTGATCTACAGGCACATTGCCTGCCTTCATCTTTCGGGCAGCTTCAATGGCTTTATCCATTTTGCCTTCCTGTATGCCTTCCTTTTTACCTTCCTGTATGCCTTCCTTTTTGCCATCCCTTTTACCATCAAGATAGGAACCTTCAAGTTGGGATGCGCGATCCCGCCAGGCTTTTAATCGCCTTTCATGTTCTGCCTGTACTTGCTCGTCAGAGCTTAATTGATACAGAGTGTCTACCGCTTTCCGTATTTCAGGATTTTTTACCGCTACCATTTCAAATTCCTCCTTCTGCTTGGCTCGCAGAAATTGCATCCATTCCCAGCCCGCGCTCCCGTCGCTTAACGCGGGAACTTTCGGCAATTCCAGAGTATATATCTCTTCAGGTATTACTTCAAAAATAAGCCCGTTCTTTTTATTTGTAAACCTGAAAATATTTACGTATTCGTTAGCTTCCGGAAATAATTCGTAATTTGTTATGCAAATACATATTACTTTTTGAATAACGTGGTACAGTTCACCTTTGCCTATTTGTTCCACTATAAGTTTTGATTTGTAGAACGAAAGCCTCTGCCCTATGTTTCTTTCAGGATTCACCTGAATTTCAATATCAATTACTTTTCCGGTTTTTGTTTTTACCTTCACGTCCAAAATGCCCAGTTTTTCATCCTCGTTTTCCGGTTTAAGGGAAGTGTCAAGAAAACTCAATTCGTATTCTTCCTGAGGCAGTTCAACAAAGGCTTTAAGCAGGTCAATGAGCATGCTCTTATTGCGTTCATCGCCAAAGAGAAGCTTAAAAATCCAGTCGTCCGTGGGAGGAAGAATTTTAAAGTCCATAAGAATAGCATAACAAAAAAAACAGACAAAAGCAATCGTCATTTTGCTTGTGTTATTTTTAAATCTTCAAGAATAAAATATTATTTACGCGATATTGACAACTCCAACAATTTTTCATACCATAAAAAAATGAAAACAGCGGTAATATATTATTCCCTTGACGGGAACTGTTCTTTTGTGGCGGAAGAAATAAAAAACAAATTAAATGCGGATATAATTCAATTACACGTAAGAAGCGAAAAAAAACGTTGGGGGCCGTTTAAGTTTTTCTGGTGTTGCGGACTAATGTTCTCACATAATAATCCGCCGCTTAAACCTTACACGTTTGATCCGTCAGCCTATAACTTAATAATTCTTGGAGTGCCTGTCTGGGCATCATCTCCGGCGGCTCCGATAAAAACTTTTATTACCCAAACAGGCATAACTGGTAAAAAAATAGCTCTCTTTGTCTGCCACGCCGGCGGCAAAGGCGACTCCCTTGAAAAATTTAGAGCCTTGCTCCCCAAAAATGAAATAATCAGCGAAGCCGACTTCATCAACCCCGCAAAAACCAAAGATGACAAAATAAAAGAGCAAATCGCTTCTTGGGTAAAAAGCATTAGTACCGTATAAACTCCATTGTAATTTTCTCTTTTTTACTGTATCTTAAAATTAGATGAAATGGGACAAAAAGGACATTCTCCCGGAGCAGGTAAAAGAAATTTCTTTAAAATACGGCTGTGATCTGCTCACCGCCTCGATACTTGCGCGGCGTGGCATTAACACGGGCGATTCAATCCGCTACTTCCTTGAAGACGACATTACCTCCCTTCGCAACCCTTTTGCAATGGACGGAATGGAAGACGCAGTAGAACGCATCTTAGCCGCAAAAGAAGAAGGCGAAAAAGTTCTTGTCTTTGGAGACAGCGATGTTGACGGCATTACGGGAACCGTCCTCCTTGCCGGATACCTTGAAAGCATAGGCATGGACGTAACATGGCGCATCCCCACCGGCGATGAATCTTACGGTCTCTCCCTTGACGCGGTTGAAAATTTCGCCGCCAAAGACGGCACTTTGATAATTACCGTTGATTGCGGCATTTCGCGCTTTGGCGAAATAAAAAGGGCAAACGAACTCTCCATCGACGTTATTGTAACGGATCACCATGAGCCGCAGGAAGAACTGCCGCAGGCCCTTGTCATCGTCAATCCAAAACTAAAAAATTCAACATACCCTTTCAGAAATCTCGCCGGTTGCGGCGTCGCTTTTAAACTGGTATGCGCCCTTCGTTTCGCGCAGAAAAGCGAACTCTACGGTCAGCAAATCTGCCTGTTAAACACAAGGCCGGTAAATGACGCGTGGATCATTGAAATCGCAAAGACGCGAAACCTCATTGTAACTGATACGTTAATCGAAACAATTGTTCCGGGAATGATCTCAATCAGCGAGACGCGCCTTCCTTCTTTTCTTGAAGGGCAGAACATTCTTTGCTGGGATGCCGCTTTGCATAAACAAATATTTACAAAACTTTTTGGCAGGGGCGTTGAAATTGGAATGATGGACATTTCCCAACAAATAGGGAAAGAGATACCGCAAACCGCAGGGGCGAGTTTACTGCGGATAAAAGAGCTTTCAAAAATCGCGAAATACAGCGACAGGGAATTAAGCGAACTTGACGTATTTGTAAATCTTTTCACGTCCTATGCGCGGCTGAAAGAAAAAAACGCTCAAGACGCGGAAAAAGAAAACGCCGACATACAGCTTGCCGCGCTTGGAACAATAGCGGACATTATGCCGCTGTTAGATGAAAACAGAATAATTGTGAGAAGGGGGCTTGAAGCTTTAGAAAAAAAACCGCGTCCCGGCCTATCCCAGCTCATTCATAAACTCGATCTCGCAGGCCGCCGCTTTGACACAAAAGATATTTCGTGGAAACTCTGCCCCAGTATTAACGCGGCGCGGCGCATGGGAAAAGCCGAAACAGCGGCGGCTCTGTTCTTTGAAAAAGATTTGTTAAAAAGGGAACGCCTTGCCGGGGAATTGGCGTCTATGAACGAAAAACGCAAAGACATGGAAGAGGAAATCTGGGCTATAATTGAATCTATGGCGTATAAAAGTTTTGATGAATACGAAAAAAAGTTTGTTCTGGTTTACAGCGAAAAAATCAACAAAGGCGTTACAGGACTGATGGCACAACGCGCCGCACGCCTTTTTAACGTCCCCGCAATGGCAATTTCCGTGGGCGATGAAATTTGCACAGGTTCAATCCGCTCGACAAGGGGCTACAATGTTCAAGTTTTATTTGAACAATGCGGCAATATTTTTATCGACTGCGGAGGCCATCAGGCGGCGGGCGGTTTCAGTATCGTCGTGGAAAACTGGGATATTTTTATGGAGCGTTTAAAAAATGCTGTAAGCGCAATTGAATTTGACGATAAGCCTGACGAGGAAATTTTACAAATTGACGCTGAACTGCCGCATGATTACCTTTCTCCCAACATCTTAAAATTGGTTGACAGATTTGAACCCTATGGCAATGAGAACGAACAGCTTGTTTTTATGACAAAAAAAATTACCGTTAAGGACATTAATTTCATCGGAAAACCTGACGCAAAACACGTAAAAATGACGCTTGACGCGGGAAAATATAAATGGCCCGCCCTTTACTGGCAAAGCGCAGATCGCGTAACAAATAAAGAATTCGGCATTAACGACAAAGTTGACATTGTTTTTAATCTTGTTCGCGATTATTTCAAAGGCAATGAAACGCCGCAAATGATGATTTTAGATTTGAAAAAAAACTGATAGGAGGCATTAATGAAAAAGCGCGTAATAATTCTTTTATTAATTAATTTAATACTCTTAAATTGCGCCGGGCAGCCTGTTGTTTCAGCTCAAGCAAAATACGCGATAGTCCCCGAATCTCCCCGTCCCGGAGACCCGGTATCAATCGGCACAAACACCTATGTAAAAGATGCAGTTGTTTTTGTAAACGAAAAGCAAGTGGCAAAGGCAGGATGCTTTTATATTCCTGCGGAGAACGGCAAACCCGGATTTAATGCGGCTATTGTAACTATCCCTTCCACAGTTAACGCGGAAAATATAATTATTAAGCTAACCAATGCCGGCGGCACTATTTTTGAAATTCCGGTTAAACTAACGCCCAGAAAATTTCTCTCCGAAACGCTTGAGCTTGATGCGTCTCTTACAAAATTAGTCAGTGAACCTACGCCTGAAAAAACAAGAGAGTCTGAAAAACTTTGGGAAATTTTATCTACCACCGGAAAAGAAGTTTACAATCCGGGCAAACTTGTCCTTCCCGTAACCGCGACAAGAAGAACCAGTCTTTATGGAACACGCAGAATTAATCAGTATTCAGACGGCAGAAAAGTGACATCTATTCACGCGGGAGTAGATTTTGGAGTGCCAAAGGGGACGGAAGTCGCCGCTTGCGGCAGGGGAAAAGTCGTGTTTTCAAGAATGAGGATACTTACGGGATACACGGTAATTATCGAGCTTGCGCCGGGAGTTTATTCATCGTATTACCATTTGGACAGCGTAATCGCGCAGGAAGGTTCAATGGTAGAAGCCGGAGAAATTGTCGCTTTGTCAGGCGCTACGGGGTTTGCGACAGGTCCGCATCTTCATTGGGAAATCCGCGTGAGCACGGAAAACACGGACCCCGACATACTTGTCGAGCGCCCTCTTCTTGACAAAGATTTATTAATCAGTAAACTGTTTAATTAGTTATTACAAACCTGATTTGGGAAGGAGGTGATTTAATTGGCGCACATTACAGTTGATGACAATGAGGTGCTGGAAAAAGCTATCAAACGTTTTAAGCGTATGGTAGAAAAAGAAGGCATCATCCGTGAATTCAAAAAGCGGGAGTACTATGAAAAACCTTCTACCATCCTCAACAGAAAAAAGAAAGCAAACGCCCGGAAGTTGGTAAAAAGAAACCGTAAAGGCAAAGGTGAGTATTAAGAGTTTTTTTCTCGAGAATTCTACCACGAACCCGCTAAAAAAACGCACGGCACAGCCGTGTAGATTAATAATGCCGCATAGCGTAGCACCAATAAATGCCGTCGTCTGCAATAAAGCAAGGTCACCTTTAGGTGACCGACAGTGCGACGAACCTTTGAGACGTATCTTTGTTGGTTCGTGGTTTGCCTTATTTTCAATAATTTTAGTTTTTTCCTCATGCGCGACAATTTCTCCTGTAAACTCGGCAAAAGATACCCCTTCCGTTTTTTCAACAGTCGAGAATATTAAGCCGCAGTGGCAGGTTTTCGCTAACGGCATTGATTATTTCCATGGAAAAATTTCCTCTCCCGCGCTTGAATTCTGGGCGCTGAAGATCGATCTTTCCGCGCAAGAACTCGACATTGTTGTTAAAGGCGGAGCGTTTAAAGGAAACCAAACTCTAAGCAAGAAAGTTTCCAATTTTGTGCGCGACAATAATCTTCTGGCGGGCATTAACTCCGTCCCTTTTGATATTGTCTCTTCAAAGGAAGGGAAGGTAATTCAAAACATGGGCATAGTAATTTCAAACGGTAAAATAACCGCGCCCGCCAACCCAAGCTATGACGCGCTTGTTTTTTACAAAGACGGCAAAGCCGCCATTGTCGCTCAATCCGCGATTACCTCTGTTGAAAACATAGAAAATGCCATAGGCGGCTTTCATCAAATATTAACTGGCGGCGAACTAGCGCAAAGAACGCATGACAAAAGAGCCAGGCATCCGCGAAGCGCTGCGGGAATTTCGCAAGACGGAAAATATCTGTACCTTGCGGTAATTGACGGCAGAAGAGCGGGAAGCGTCGGCGCGACTGAAGAAGAGACGGCTCTTCTTTTGCGCTCCCTAGGTTCATGGGAGGGATTAAACTTTGACGGCGGCGGCTCAACTGCCCTTGCAATGCGTTTTGCTGACGGCAAGATAAGAGTAGTGAATACCCCTATCCATGGCGGCATCCCGAAACAGGAACGCGCAGTAGCGGGCTGTCTTGGAGTGAGATAAGAAGTTTTTTCGTCTTTCTTATGAAGATTTATTTTTAAGTGTTGGGTTTTGGCGTGTTTGTCGGGGAACATACTACATTTGGCTTTTTTCTAAAAATAGTATATATTTGAATCGGGAAGCAAGAGAAGATAATGTTAGAAGAGCAGTTTGTCTTCAAAAATACGGCATTTAAGCATGGTATTGTTGAGGCGGATATTCGCCATGCTTTTGAACAGCGGCTATTTGATCATGCTTTGATCGGCGAGGAATATAAAAATCTGCTTATTGGGCTTGATCGTAATGGCAACCCGCTTGAAATTATGTATAATGTAATTGAAGGTGAAATCATCAATGTATTTCATGCGATGAAATGCCGTAATGCTTATAAGAAGTTTATAAATTAACAGTAGGAGCAAAGAAAATGACAGAAAAAGAAGCCGAAGATTTGGACGATTATTTCACCAAAAATACTATTATGCCTAACTTGAACAAACCGGGTTATTTTGCCCGCAAGTATGGTATGGCTGTTACTCTTGATCCTGAAACAACCAAAACTCTGACTAACTATGCGGAAAATGTTCACAAAACTCCAGCAGTAATTATCGCCGAAATGGTACGGGAACGTATCGCCGCCGCAGTATAATTAAGGAAGGCATTAATATATGACAAACACATTAACCACTATTTTTAACTCTCTCAAACAGGCGCAGGCGAAGCTGGCGGAACAGAACCGCGCGAGTAAAGACAAAGCTCTTGCCGCCGCAGCCACCGTAATTGACAGCGACAGGTCTGCCATTTTGCAGGCAAACGCACGCGATGTGGAACAGGCGCGGAAAAGCGGCATGAAGGAAAGCCTTGTTGACCGTCTGCTTCTTAACGACAAACGGATAGACGATATTATCGAAGGGATCGAAATTGTCATCAGACAGGAAGACCCGATTGGCAAAGTGCAGGCGGGGTGGACTCTTCCCAACGGATTGCAGATTGATAAGGTTACAGTCCCCCTCGGCGTTGCTGCCATTATCTACGAATCGCGTCCCAATGTTACGGTGGACTGCGCCGCCCTTGCGTACAAAGCGGGCTGCTCGATACTCTTACGCGGCTCTTCTTCGGCACTGGAATCCAACAAGGCGCTGGTTAAAGCTATCAAAGCGGGGCTGGAAAGCGGCGGCGGAATTGCGGACGCTGTAGCCCTTGCGGAATCCGGCAATAGAGAAGAAATTGACGAGATACTGAAAGCCCGAGGTTACATAGACGTAGTTCTTCCCCGTGGCGGGCATGAATTAATCCGACGTGTTGTAGAAAATGCGCGTATCCCCGTAATTGAGACGGGAGAGGGCAACTGCCACATTTACGTTGAGCCTAGCGCGGACATGAATAACGCAACAGAAATTATCGCCAACGCAAAATTGCAAAAACCCGGCGCATGTAACGCCGTTGAGACGATACTTGTTCACAAAGACGCTCTTTCCTCTCTTATGCCGAAAGTGGCGGCGGCTCTTGCGGGAAAATGCGAACTGCGTTGCGACAGAGAAGCAAAAGCCGCTATCGGTACTCCGCCCGCCGCCCTTGTTCTTAAAGATGCCGTTGAAGAAGACTGGGCGACCGAGTTTCTTGACTACATTCTCGCCGTAAAGACGGTTTCCTCCTGCGATGAGGCAATCACCCATATCAACAAGTACGGGACAAAACACTCGGAAGCGATCCTCACCAACGATTTAAAGTCTGCGAATGAATTCCGCTCAAGGGTGGACGCGGCGTGCGTATATGTCAACGCTTCAACACGCTTTACGGACGGCGGGCAATTCGGCTTTGGAGCGGAATTGGGAATCAGTACTCAAAAATTTCATGCAAGGGGACCGATGGGGCTTGAAGCCCTTACGACGATAAAGTACCTTATCAACGGCAGCGGGCAAATACGGGGTTAAAATGATTTCTAAACTTATCGCTGACGCGCGAAAAATAATTATTAAGATTGGCTCAAACACGCTTGCCGGCAGTAACGGAAAAATCAATTTGCAGTTTCTAACCGAGTTCGCGCAGCAGGTTGCGGCGCTTATGAAAAAGGGCAAGCAGATTGTTGTCGTTTCATCGGGAGCGCAGGTGGCGGGGCTTTCAACAATGGACAAGTGGGCGCGAAAAAAAGACATTCACTACAGGCAGGCGCTGTGCGCTGTCGGGCAGGTAGACCTTATGGGAGCGTGGAGCAAAGCGTTTGAACAACACGGCTTGCACATCGCGCAAATACTTTTAACACGCGATGATTTTAACGACTCAATCAGAACATTGAATATGCGCAACACTCTCTTTACTCTGGTAGACGAGGGCGTCATTCCCATCATCAACGAGAACGACACTGTCTCGGTAGAAGAAATTAAAATCGGCGACAATGACACTCTTGCCGCGCAATCGGCAATTCTTTGGAGCGCCGATCTGTTAATCCTTTTCAGCGACATTGACGGTTTATATGACAAAAATCCCAAAGAGCATAACGATGCCGTTCTTGTTGAAGAAGTGCGTGACATTGACGAAGCGCAAAAAAATATTAGCATCGGGTCGGCAAATGATTTTGGCACTGGCGGCATCGCTACCAAACTTGACGCCGCAAAACTGGCTTTAAGCTACGGTATTTCTACGATTCTTGCAAATGGGGGGAAGATTCGCAGTCTTGAAAATCTTGCGGCGGGTGGGCAAAAGGGAACGGTATTTTTAGGGAGTGGGGAGATTAATGAGCAGTGAAAAGTGAGCAGTGAGCAATGAAGATAGTTGTTAGCAAGCATAGCGTGTAGAAAACATGCAAAGATTACGAACAACTATCACTGCTCACTGCTCCCTACTCCCCTCAGTCTTGACAGTGTCTCATTTCTAGATTATAATTATAATAAATATAAAAAGTAATATGTTCGGAGGAAAGCGCATGAGAAAAATAATAACAATTTGTTTATTGGCGTTTCTCGTGGCAAGTGTGTTGTTTGTAGGCTGCAAACGGGAGAAAAAGGCGAGGACATTCGGCTTCACCTGTTTTTGGCTTGGTAATCCGTTTTTTGCCATTCTGGAGAAAACAGTCCGCGAAGAAGTGGAGAAGAACGGCGATACGCTGATTACAGTTGATCCTAACAGGGATATCGTAACGCAGATCAGCCAGATCGATGATCTGATCTCCATGGGAATCGACGCTCTTTTTCTCAATCCTATTGATCTGGAAGCGATCAAGCCGGCGCTGGTTTCCCTTAACAATGCCAATATCCCTGTAATTAACTTTGACTCAGAAGTGAAGGATATAAATTTGGTAGCCGCTTACGTGGGTTCTGACAACTATAACGCGGGTTATATCTGCGGTCTTGACATGGTAAAACGTTTACCTAACGGCGGTCCCATCGCCATTTTTGATTCCCCTGCCAGACTCTCGACTCGCAGGCGCATCGACGGTTTTAATTATGCCATCATGGGGAAAGGTTTTACCATAGTGTTTCTGAGGGACGCGCAGGGCAATGGTTCCCTGTCTAAGCTTTATACCGAAGAGATGCTCAAATCCAATCCCGAAGTAGTCGCCATCATGAGCGGCAATGACCTTGTGGCGCTAGCCGCTTATGCCGCCTGCCAAGCCGCAGGCCGCACCGACATCCTCATATATGGCGTTGACGGATCACCCGCAGCCAAAGCCGAAATAGCAAAGCGCGGGCAGTTTGCCGGCACAGGCGCGCAAAGCCCAATATCCATCGCAAAGGAATCAGTTGTGGTAGCGTATAAGATTTTGAACAAGCAATCTTACGAAAAGCAAATTCCGGTTAAGACATTTATAATCAATCAGGAAAACATTGACCAGTACAATATCGACAGCTGGCAATAATTTCCAAGCCGCGTGTTAAAGCCGGCAAACCATAGGGCGTTATTCTTAGGAATTCTTATTATAATTTTGAATAATATCCGCGACTTCCTCAAATTCACTATGTAGCAAATGTTCAGTAACGGCGTTAAGCAGTTCTTTTGTTGAACGCGACCATGCTTTTTCCCGCAATTCGCCCAGCGCGTTTTTTGCGGTTTTTTTATCGTAGTTTGTGCAAGCATTCTGAATAACCAGAAGCTTTTCCTTTAGAAACGTCTTATCTTCATCTTCGTCCGGCACGTCATTATTTCCGGAATTTTCAATGGATTTTAATTTATTTAATATTTCACGCAACGAATTCAAAAATGACGGAGTTTCAGCAATCATTAAACCGGTGTCCTGGTCACGCCCCGCCTGTTCCAGTTTGGAAGCAAAGCTTGAAAGTTCTGTTTCTTTAATATTCGCAAGAGCGCTTTTCATTGCGTGAACATTGACAATATACGTTTGTATGTCGTCGCTATTCCATGTATCGCGTTTGTTGTACAGCGTTTCCAATTCAGATACAGCTTTTTCCGCGTCTTTTGCAAAAAATATTTTTAACTGCGAATCAACGGCCTCTATTTTTGTTTTTTCATCTTCTTTTTTCAAATCAGAAGCAGCTTTTTGTTGGCGTGCCGCTTCTATAACCTCAGGCGTTTGTTTGTCACGGACAAATTTGTTCAGTGCGGCGTTTAATTGGCGAACGTCTATAGGCTTGGAAATAAAGTCGTCAAAACCGTTTTCCAGAAACATTTCCTTCTGCCCCATAAGAGCGTTTGCCGTTAACGCGACAATAGTACCTTTATACCCCATGTCGCGCAAGGTTTTTGTTGTTTTAATGCCGTCCATTACCGGCATCATGTGATCCATGAAAATAACATCATAAACATCGCCATTCTTAATTTTTTCTATCGCCTTAAATCCGCTTGTTACCGTGTCTATTTTTAATTCATAAGAAGCCATAAGCCCTTTGGCGACATATAAATTAGATTCAACGTCATCTACAATAAGAACCCTACCATAAGGCATAGGCTCACGGATTATCCTAGCTTTTTTCGTTTTGGACGCGCTGTTTATATGGAAGTGTTGCAGACTCTCCGCCAATTCTTTGCCAACCATGCCGGATACGCCAATGCCGACATTTCTTTGAGGCAGCCGCACGGTAACCGTTGTTCCCTTGCCCGGTTTACTTTCCACAGAAATATTGCCGTACATTAACTGCACCAGATTCCGCGTAATATTCATTCCTAAACCTGTTCCTTCTGTTGTGCGGTTGGCTTCCATATTAAAGCGGGAATACTCAGTGCCAAGCATACGCACCTGCTCCGTCGTCATACCCTGTCCTGTGTCGCTTATATGGAAAACAAGAGTTACATGGACGCCTCCTCCTCTGGCTAAATATTCGGCGGTAATCGAAAGCGAAACTTCGCCGCTTTCAGTATACTTGAAGGCGTTGGAAAGAAGATTGTTTAAAATTTGCTTTATCCGCAGTTCGTCTCCAATCAGTTCAAGCGGGACATTTTCATCTACAAACAGCTTAAATTCAATCGGCTTACTTTCAAACCGCAACAGGTTCAACTGTACAGTATCATTGATCAAACTGGGAACATCGTATCTTGCGGGCATTATTTCCAGCTTGCCCGCTTCTATTTTGGACATATCAAGTATGTCGTTAATAATTCCAATAAGCAAATCGCCTGAATTGTTGATTTTATACAGCGCATCCTTGAATTTTTGCGGAAGCGTTTCATCTTGCAGTTGAATTTCAGTAATGCCCAAAATCGCGTTCATTGGCGTGCGAATTTCATGGCTCATTGTCGCAAGAAAATTACTTTTATACTGGTTCTTTAAATCAGATTTTGTTTTAGCTACGGCAATGCGAATAAGTATGATGCTTAAAATAAGCGCCAGCGCCGTACCAATAGCGGCAAGGACCAGCCCCATACGTCTAATTTCACGGTAATACTGGTTAACAGGCGCTATAAGGCTGATATACCAGCCGGTTATTAGTTTCCTTGAATAAACGACGGACACCTGTCCCTTGTAATTGACCGCCGTACTTTTAGGAATGTAATTTCCGCTGGATCCAAGGTAACTGGCAAGGTGTATTGCCAGTCCGCTGTTCACGTTCTGCAACTGTTTGCCTATTAAATACATATCAGGATGGGCGATGAGTACCAAATTTTCATCCAACAGTATTCCATAACCATCCTCGACTATCTGCATTGCGGTAACATAATTTATGATGATGTCAATCGGGACATCAAGAGCGATAGTCGCCAGAGGTTTGCCCTCATTAAGAATCTGCCGTGAGTATGTAAGCACATAACTGCGTATACGCGCGTTGAAATATGGCGCCGAGAAGGTAACTTTTCCATTTGCTTCAACGGCAGCTTTGTACCATGGGCTTTCTATCGGATTACTATCCCCGGTTGGCGCCCATTCCCCATTATTTAACTGCATACCGTTGTAAATATTAAAATAGCCGTACATTCTGTTTATGCTCAACTTTCGCTTTTCATATTTGATTACATTAGGGGTCATTTCTTTTATATAGCTTTGGATCATATTGGCGTTATAACCGTTGATTATCATATTCCTTATGGATTGCGACATGCTTTGCAGGAGTTTTTCCGGTTCCTGCAGGTCGCTTTCGACGCTGGTCTGCATAAAATCAAGCGCATTATTGACTTCTCCCTCCAGACGCGCCAACATCAATCTTTCCATGTAGAAATAGCTTGAGATAACCATCACCGTGAAGGCAAGAAAAACAAGTAATACCTGCCAGTATATAGCTGCGACTGCTCTATTTTTTTTCATAAAAACCTTGATTCCAAAATTACATTTCCATGTTGTTTTAAGAATATATCACCTTTCTTAAAATTTTACTCTGGAATTGTTCAGTTGGCAAGAAAAAACGGTTTTTAATCGGTGTTTTTTGCTATTTATTCTCAGCTTCTTCTTTTTTAGCTTCGGCGCGATCTTTCATGTCGGCAATGCCGATGAAAATGGCGATTAGGCCGATTAAAACCGCTATGACGGGAAGCCCGCCGCGCAGAAAAGCCAGTACGTCATTTCCCCAGCCAAGTCCAAAACCCAACGCCTCAGGCGGTAATACGGCAAAAACTGCGGCGGCGACAATCACAAGTCCTAAAATTACAGATTTCATTTTCTCCTCCAAAATGTCCGGTTAATTATTCTTAGATTGTTTATATACCATTATTGCAAACGCGGCAATAAAAAAAATCATGCGCACGGAAGGAAGCATTAGCGAAAATAGTGGAATTGATCCGAATATTATGAATTCTTGTCCGGCAATTCCGAATATTTTTAAAATTGAATACACAGTTTCAATATAAGCGACAATTGCGCCAAAAATAACAAGCATCCATGCCGCGTCTCTTGTTTTTGGCCAGAGTAAAATAGCCAAGAAAGCCGCTGACGCTCCAAGAATAAGCTGGCTTAGAATATAGATTGTCTGTCCGGTATCCATAAAAGTTACCTGCGCTCCGGCATAAGCCTTAAGTCTTTAACTGTTCAACCGCAAAAATTGCCGTTTCTTTTAACCCGTTCAAATTTTCACATTTTAAAACAGCTAATTGAAAAATCGCGGATTCTATAAAACTGTAAAGATAATTTTTTGTCTTTTTTATATTTGTATTTTTAAGTTCTCCCAATTTTATGCCGTCAATCACAATTGTCAGTAAAACATGCTGAAGTTTTACAGTTCTGCGCCGTACCCGCGCTTGCGGACTAATTTCTTTTTTTGAAACATGTAAAAGATAATCAAGAATAACTAAAAGAAGCTGCCGGTTTTGTTCCGCCAGTTTAAATACGGTAAAAAGCACTCTGATAATTTTATCAGGACTGCTTAAGGACTTGTCGGCGCGAATTGAATTAATGTTTTCTTCAACGTTTAATAAAAGCTGTTTAATGCTGTAATTAAAAATTTCTTTTTTATTCTTAAAATAGAGATACAGTATTGTTCTAGTTATTCCGCACTTATCCGCTATCTTTTGATAAGTAGCGTTTTCAAACCCCTCGTCCTTAAAAACCGCAAGGGCTTTTTCCAAGATTTTCTTTTTCCTTTTTTCATGCTCTACCGGTGTAGCCATTTTCTCTCTCCTATACTATTCTATAATACATCATATTGATAAAAAAAGGAAGGAATTGCGCCATTACTTATTTCACGGCATGAATCAGCTTTTTTACCGTAAAAACTTTCAAACCCGCTATGATCAGTTATCACAGCCAGCTTCCAACCGGAAAAACGGCTAACAAGCCCCGACATATTCTTGTAGGTTTCTTCTGCAACTGATTGATCTCCAAGCCGTTTTCCGTAAGGAGGATTTGTTATTATAAAACCTGCGTCCTCATACGGAGACTGCGCCTGCGCCATCGGAAGAACTTTTAATTCTATTCCTAAAGATTTTTCCGTTGAACGGATACCCCGCTGAGGTTCTCTGCCCTCCGCAATGTCACGCAGACGCGCCGCGTTAGATGACGCGATGGATATTGATCGCAGGTCTTCGTCACTGCCCGCTATTCTGACAAGCCGCCCCCCGTCCGCGCCGCTGAAATTTATTTTTGCGCGAAACTCATCGCGTACCTGTTGTTCAATTTTTGAGTCCGCTATCAACATATCCTGAATGGCAAAGCGTCTGCCTAATCCCGGAGCTATATCCCACGCGTACATTACTGCTTCAATCAAAATTGTGCCGGAACCGCAAAATGGATCGTAAAGCGGAAACTTTCTTTTCCAGCCTGATAACAGCAATATAGAAGCCGCAGTTGTCTCCCTCAGCGGCGCAACGCCGCCTTCGCTCCTGTAACCTCTTTTAAAAAGCGGCTCTCCGCTTAAATCCACAAGGAGGGATACCACGTCTTTTTCTATATATACGCGCACTTCAGCAATTTTTACAGGAGTGTCTTCACCTTTGCGTGACATCAGTTTTTCAGGGAGACGGCTGACTTTATGTTTTTCGCAAAGACGCTGCGCCGCCGCTTTATGAACGATTGCCTGTATGCTTGTTTCCGCTTTTAATTGAGAGCGGTTTGTGCGCACTTTTGCGACTTTAAGCCCCATACCTTTAGGCACTAGCCGCTCCCATTCCGCTGCTGCGGCGCCCTCAAAAAGAGCGTCAAAATCTGCCGCCTTAAAAGAGGCAATTTCAAGAAGTACTCTATCGGCGGCGCGAAGACCGATCAACGCTTTGTACAAACCTTTTTTATCAGCCTTAAACCTTACTCTGCCGTAAAGAGAATCTTCTACTTTAAGGCACGGAGTTCCGTTTTTATTACTGTCCTTATCCGCTAATTTTCGCAATTCATTTGATACGACTTTTTCCGCGCCTACCGCGCATAAAGCTACTACAGTTTCTGTTTTTTCCATGTTAAGCATTATATCACATTGCCCGGATAGTTTTTTTAAGATATATTAACAATATGCCTGATTTTTTACTGCGTCTGAAACAGGCGGCGGTATTGTCGTTATTCTTCCTCACATTCATTCCCGTAAATTCCGTTTTTGGAGACGTTTTACAATGGTCAATAACAGGAAACATTCTCTATTTTCCCGTCGATAACGGCGTTGACTCCGATCCCGCTCCAATTCTTCCTTCGCTGGGCGGCGCGTTGTCATTACAGATAGTCGGCCCTCTCAGGCTTGAATTAACAGAAGATATTTATTTTACAAATTACGAGTACAATTCCGCGCTTGGCTATCCTATGGCGTGTAACCCCGAAAACCGTTCCGCTCTTGTTATTGGTTTTGTCACCGCCATTCAGTTTACAGGTAATTTCTCTCTTGGCGATAAGGGCGCGGCTTTTCGCGTCTACGCCGGTCCTGCGGCGGATTTGCGCGTTGTCGCTTTGGCAATAGGACTAAATCATCCCGCTGATTTTACAGGCGACATTAAAACGGACGCTCAATTACAGACGGACGCTATCCGCGATTATTTTTGGAGTGACGCGCGCTGGTTTATGCCTGTAGCCGGAATAGGAATGGATTTTCCCATTAACGAAAGATTTTTGCTTGGTTTTGATTTACGCGCATGGTTTCCCGTGTACAAGTATTGGACAGATGAAAATCTTCCCGCGATTGACGGTTGGCGTTTTGGAGCGGGTATTCGCATAACGCCGCGTGGGTAATACGATGTATGCCCAAAGAATTTATTCAGTACAGGCGGACAGGCTGCGCACGCCGTAAAAACTTCGTAAGAGTCCGCCTCGCACTGGCGGCCACCTAAAGGTGGCCTTGATTTTCTTGTTTATAGTATTCAGGGTGGCGGACGAGCCTAATACCGTTATGCGACATAGTATGCTCCCTATAGCGTTGTTACAACTAACGGCACTAGGCGTTTTGAGTGTCAGACACTAATTTTAGGCTATTCCCCTAGAGAAAAGCGGTGTCAGATACCCGTGCGTTACCGGCGTTGATTTTTTTGCAATGGGTTTTTTTGTAACTGTTTTCTTTACTGGTTTTTTGGTACTCATGGTACTTTCTCCTTTACTTAACAAAAATTTTTTAATCACATACCGTGATTATTTTACTTACCCCATATATCTAGTGTCGCCAATTTCTTGACGACACTATGAAATATCAATCATATTGTTACCATTTGTTATTATAAGACTATTATCGTTTAAATTAAAATTGCAGTATTGAGTCCAAAACATAGCACGCTCGGTATACGTTATTATTTTATTATCCATAATTGTTACTACTAATGCGCCGGTATTATATTTTGTTTCGATGACGATGTCAGATGAAAATGTAACTTTAATTTGTTTATCATTAAATATTGTAACGTTTTTAGAATTAAGTTTTATACTACTACCCATTCCATTACCATTATTCACAAGCCGAACAAAGTCATAAACGGCTTTTTCCGATTTACCCATACATTTACCTTTACCTTTAAAAATATTTTCGGTGTCATGATAAAATTCGTACATGACACCGTTTCTTTTACACTGTGACCTGTTATATACTTTCCCCCCTTTTTCCTTTGCGTTACTGTTTTGTCCATTTACTGTCTCTGGTACTATTGCGTGTGTACTTCCCCGCCTGTTTGCCGCTGTTGTTGTAGACCCCATCAAATTCATTATATACAATTACAGTTACACCTGCCCCGATGATAACGCTGGTCAGTTGGTTGGATCCAAACGCATTATTCCCAATGTAAGTAACACTGTTGGGGAAGGTAACACTAGTCAGCTTATTGCCGCAAAATGCGGCATCCCCGATGTTGGTAACGCCACTGCCGATAACAACGCTGGTCAGTTGGTTGCTGGAAAACGCCTCCGCCCCGATGGAGGTAACGCTGTTGGGGATGGTAATACTGGTCAGCTTGTTGCCGTTAAACGAGTTTTTCCCGATGGAGGTAACGCTGTTGGGGATGGTTACGCTTGTCAGTTGGTTGTTTTGAAACGCACTCACTCCTATGGAGGTAACGCCATTGCCAATGGTAACGCTAGTCAGTTGGTTGTTATTAAATCCGCTAAGATGAGTAACGCTGTTGGGGATTGTAATGCTGGTCAGTTGGTTTCTGGAAAACGCCTCCGCCCCGATGGAGGTAACGCTGTTGGGGATGGTAACGCTGGTCAGTTGGTTGCGGAAAAATGCATAATTCCCGATGGTAGTAACGTTGTTGCCAATGGTAACGCTGGTAAGTTGGTTGTCCCGAAACGCCTCCGCCCCGATGGAGGTAACGCTGTTGGGGATGGTAACGCTGGTCAGCTTGTTGCCGTAAAATGCGGTATCCCCGATGTTGGTAACGCCACTGCCGATAACAACGCTGGTCAGTTGGTTTCTGGAAAACGCCTCCGCCCCGATGGAGGTAACGCTGTTGGGGATGGTAATACTGGTCAGCTTGTTGCCTTGAAACGTACTCTCCCCGATAAAGGCAAGGCCCTCGGGCAGTTGTATACGGGTTATGCTTTTTTCTCTAAAAGCGCCGTAGATGCCTTTAACCGCTGTTCCGTCCAGTTCCGAAGGTATCTGAATTGCCTGTAACGTTCCTTTATATTCGGTAATAACCGCCCCGTATGTTGTCGGAATAAACGTATAATCCCTTTCCGTTTTATCGGAATACTTTACCGTATTGTCGTAGGTTCCGGCTTTTCTGTAGTTGCACATATAGTCGTAGTACGTATGAAGGTTAAAAACACTCCAGCCAATGTCAATTTCCTCTCCCAGAACAAGGGTTTTAATATCTTTGTTATTTTCAAACGCTTTATCGGCAATAGAACCGCCGCTGCCCACGGTAAGGCTGGTCAGCTTATTATTGGAAAACGCCAGTCCCATGATTGTAACCTTGTCGCCTACGGCAAGATCGGCTAACTGGTTATTGGCAAAGGCGCTTGCGCCGATGGTAACCCTGTCGCCTACGGTAAGGCTGGCTAACTGGTTGCCGGAAAAAGCGTTTTTACCAATGGTAACACCAGCGGGTATGGTAAGAGCCGTCAGTTTGTTGCTGGAAAATGAGTTGTCGCCGATAGTTTTAATGCTTGCGGGCAGGGTAAGGCCGGTAAGTTCCAGTCTTTCAAACACTTTGTCCGCTATTGCCGTTACGATAACACCGCCGATTTTTTCGGGAATGGCGATAACCTTGTCCCACCCTTCGTAGCCGGTAATGGTTCCTTTCCCGTCTGTCTTAAAGTCGCTTTCGTTTTGTGCGAATACTGCCGCACACAGTGCCGTACAGAGTAAGATTATGATTGCTGTCTTTTTCATGTAAAACTCCTTGCATTGATATGTAAAAAAGCCTTTGTATAAGGCGTTTTTTCAAAGTGGAAATGATGTAATGTGGTTGATTGAATAAATACTATTAGATAGTTGACACGATTTTTAAACAGTTGATATAGTTGCCTGTTGCCTGTTGCCTAGATCAGTGCTTAAAATTGCCTTCGGCAATTTTAAGCTTGGAGTTTTGGCTGTTTGTTTGTTCTTATTAGCCATGCGATTATTTTATAGTAATCTTTTAAGGTATGTCAATGTGAATCTAATTGTAAATGCCTTATTACCGTCTGACCACTAAAACACATAAATAGGACTTTTTCGATGATACTTTTTTTAATGTGTTTTAGTGGTCAGAATGTATGCCGAATAAATCCTTGAGTACAGTCAGGGCAGGGCTGCGTGTGGTGGAGAGGGGTACGGGGGCATTGCGGAGGGGATTTATGCCTTTTGAATGCCGTTATCGCTTCTTGGCGGGTGTTTCCTCATGTAGCGAAGCATGAAAAAAGCGGTAAAGCCAAGTACCGTCATTATAATAAATATTATTAAATGAAAAACCATATCACCCTCTGGGTGCGGCTGTCTCTTCCCGTTGCTTTTTTCCTTCAATCAGCCAAAACTTGACTACTGCGCCGTTGCCTTTCTTGGCGATATACTCGTCATAAAACGGCTGTCTTGACTCTCTGTCTATTGTTGTATCGAATATGACATTTGAAAGAAAATTAAGCCTGTCATTTTTGTTCTGCCTGACGGCAACAAACACAGCCAGAGCCAATCCCAAAACGCCGGTAAACGCCCCGACTAATGCCAATATACTTTCCATTTCGCCCTCCTGTCCCGCAAGGGTGAATTTAACTATAGCATACCGAAGTTCGGCTGGCAAGGAATAAAGCCGAAAAAAATTACAGGTTGAGGTTCTATGCCGCTATGTCTTTTAACTTAGAATCTTCCCTTTACCGCTATAAGATGTATGCCCAATAAAATCCTTGAGTACAGGGCAATCCGGCTATGCCGGATAGCACTGTACTGAATAAATTCTTTGGGCATACATCGTGTGGAGGAGAGGGGAAGAGAGGCACGAGGCTTATTTCCCCACCTGCGCCACCGCGTCCTTAATAGGCGTTAATCTGACATCTTCGCTGTCTGTGTATGCCGTTGTGGGAAGCTTTGTGTCTTTGCGCGGCGTAAGCGCTCCCGTAGGACAGGTGGAAACGCAAAGACCGCAGTTTGTGCAGTTTTTATCTTCACCTAACGGCAGGCTGAACGGCGGTTCTACCGTCGTGTCAAAACCGCGCCCTACAAAGCCAAATACGCCGCTTCCCGATTCAATGCAGATACGCACGCAGCGGGCGCACAGGATACACTTGTTTCTGTCTCTTACTATATACCGATGACTGTCGTCAATGGGGTGTGTTGTCTGCTCTCCGCTTAATGCGTCCTGATCCGCGCCATAGTCTGCCGCATACCGGCGCAGTTTGCACTCGTCTGCGTCTGCGCAACCGCAGGAAAGACATCTTGACGCTTCTATCTTTGCCTGTTCTTCGGTGAATCCCAATTCAACTTCTTTAAAATTATTGCTGCGCTGTTCTTTAGTAAGCATGGGCATTTGCACTTTTTCAATTTTTTCTACGCTGCTTCCTTTTTCATTTACAAAAGAAGCGGGATCAATATCTTTATAATCTTTTGCTTTAACATGATGATAAGGCTCTTTTTCCACGGCGATAGTTTCACCTAACATATACTGTGACATAGCCATAGCCGCTTTTTTGCCGCCGGCTATAGCCATGATGGCGGTCTTTGGCCCTGTTACTCCGTCACCTGCGGCAAACACGCCGTCAATGCCGGTCATGCTGGTATTTTTGTCTATAACTAAACAATCGCGGTTAGTTGAAACATTACATTCGTTATTTATAAAAGACAAATCCTGAGTTTGCCCAATGGCGGAAATTACATAGTCAACTTCGATATTGTACTCCGATCCGGCAATGGTGCGCGGCGATCTTCTGCCGGAGGCGTCGCTTTCGCCAAGTTCCATTTTGGTAAGTTTCATCGTCACCTTACCGCCGCTCTCGGATACGCTTAACGGATTATTCAACACTAAAAATTCAATGCCCTCTAATTGGGCTTCTTCAATTTCCGCTTCATCGGCGGGCATTTCCGCGATTGTTCTGCGGTAAACAAGTTTGACATTTTCAGCGCCAAGACGGATTGCTGTTCTTACGCAGTCCATCGCGGTATTGCCGCCGCCGACAACGGCGATTTTTTTACCGTTAAAGTCGGGCTGTTTGCCCCTTGTAACGGAGCCGAGGAAATCAACGCCGATTAATACATGGGGGCAGTTGCTTTCGCCGTCAACACCTAACGGATACCCTTTTTGCGAACCAATCGCCAGAAGAATTGCGTTAAAACCGTCGGCGTATAAACTTTTTACGGTAATGTCTTTGCCGAATTCCTTGTTGTAAATAATTTCTACGCCAAGCGATTTAATAACGTTTATTTCTTCATCAAGCGTTTCACACGGCAAGCGATAGGAGGGGATCCCGTAACGCAACATTCCGCCGGGATTCTCCTGCCTTTCGTAAATTGTTACGCTGTGACCTTCCTGCGCCAGAAACCAAGCCGCAGTTAAACCTGCGGGTCCCGCGCCGATAATAGCCGCTTTTTTTCCGGTAGCGGATTTTTTTGGTGGAAGGTAGGGAGCGTCTTTATTTAAATCAATGTCGGCGGCAAAGCGTTCTAAATTCGCGATGCCGATTTTGCCTTCAAAAATATTTCTTCTGCCTTTTTTTTCGCACGGTCTTGGACAAATTCTTCCGCAAACAACGGGCAGGGGATTTGTCTGCTTAATCAACTCTAACGCTTCATCGTATCTGCCGTTAGTGATATGGTAGATATAACCTTGAACGTCGGTATGGGCGGGACATTCCAAGACACAGGGAGCGGTACAGTCGCCGTAATGCTGGGAGAGCAAAAGTTCAAGACAGGTTTTTCTTGATGTTTTTATCGCGTCAGATTCTGTGGTAATGACCATGCCGTCCCTAACCTGCGCTCCGCAGGAGAGCGGCACGCCCCGTTCCCCTTGAATCTCTACTCTGCAGATCATGCACGAACCGAACGGTTTTAAGCGCGGATCATGGCACAGTGTTGGAATAATGACGCCGTTTTCTTTGCAAGCGTCCAAAACCGATTGATCGCTTTTTGCTTCGCATTTTTTTCCGTTAATCGTTATATTTAAATTCATGTTAAAACCTCAATCCACTAAAATAGCCTTAAACTTACATGCGGATTTGCATATTCCGCATTTTGTACATTTACTTTCGTCAATTGTGTGCTTTTCTTTTAACTTGCCGCTGATAGCGTTTACAGGGCATTTTTTCGCGCACAAGGTGCAGCCCGTACACTCATCCGTTATCTGAAACTTAATAAGCGCTTTACAATGATGAGTTGGGCATTTTTTATCTCTTATGTGTGCGATGTACTCATCTTTGAAATAACGTATCGTTGTAAGCACGGGATTTGGAGCGGTTTGTCCCAGCCCGCATAAAGAGTTTGTTTTTATTTGATGGGCAAGCATCTCCAGTTTTTCCACATCGCCGTCTTTGCCCTTGCCGCTTGTAATTCTTTCCAGTATTTCCAACATCCGTTTTGTGCCAATCTTGCAGAAAGTGCATTTGCCGCACGACTCGGACTGCGTAAAATTTAAAAAGTACCGCGCAATATCAACCATGCAGTTGTCTTCGTCCATGACAATCATGCCGCCGGAACCCATGATAGCCCCTGTTTCAGCTAACGGCGCATAATCAATAATCGTGTCCATTTTGCTTGCCGGAATACAACCGCCGGAAGGGCCGCCCATTTGAACCGCTTTAAACGCCTTGCCCGATTTGGTTCCGCCGCCTATGTCCATGACTACTTCTTTAATAGTCATTCCAATCGGTATTTCTACCAATCCGCCCTTTTTAATTTTTCCGGCTAACGCAAACACTTTTGTGCCCTTGCTTTGCTCCGTTCCAAAGGCGGCAAAAGCGGCGTATCCTTTTCTAATTATCCAGCCGATGTTTGCCAATGTCTCAACATTGTTGATGTTAGACGGTTTTCCAAAAAGCCCTCGGACTGCTGGGAATGGCGGGCGTATACGAGGCATACCTCGGTGTCCTTCGATGGATTCAATCAGAGCGGTTTCTTCGCCGCAGACAAACGCGCCCGCCCCTTCTTTAATGTGCAAATTAAATTTTAAACCTGTGCCTAAAATGTTATTGCCTAAATAGCCGCGCTCTTCCGCCTGCTTGATGGCTATTTTTAACCTGCGAATGGCGATGGGATATTCGGCACGCGCGTAAACGTAGCCTTCTGTCGCGCCAATCGCGTAACCGCCGATAATTCGCCCTTCGATTACGCTGTAGTGATCGCACTCAAGAACGCTTCTGTCCATGAACGCTCCCGGGTCTCCCTCGTCAGCGTTGCAGATAATGTATTTTTGATCGGCTTTGCTATCCGCAGCAAATTTCCATTTTGTTCCGGTTGGGAAACCCGCGCCGCCTCTGCCTTTTAATCCCGATTTTTGCACTTCTTCAATTACCTGCGCCGGAGTCATGGTTTTAATCGCTTTTTCCAGTCCCTTGTAACCGTCCGTTTTTAAAAAATCGTCTATCGATTCAGGGTTTATATGACCGCAACGCATCAGAACAATTCTTTCTTGACGTGACATAAAATCTATTTCCGAGCCGCCACCTTTGAAATCTAAAACGA